>DASULL010000468.1:0-5559 GCA_036278215.1 Gammaproteobacteria bacterium
TCGGGGCTGTCGCTGTCCCAGGCGGGGTTGGGCTCGGCGATCTTGTCGCAGGCACGCACCACGCCTTGGACGATGTCGTCGACAAAGGTGAAGTCGCGCTTGTGCCGGCCGTAGTTGAAGACTTCTATTGGCTCGCCGGCGAGGATGGCGCGGGTAAACTTGAACAGTGCCATGTCGGGCCGGCCCCAGGGGCCGTAGACCGTGAAGAAACGCAGGCCGGTGGTAGGCAGCCGGAACAGATGCGAGTAGCTGTGGGCCATCAGTTCGTTCGCCTTCTTGGTGGCGGCATAGATGGCGAGCGGGTGGTCAACGTTCTGGCTCTCGGAGAACGGCATCTTGGTGTTGGCGCCATACACCGAACTGGTGGAGGCATAGACCAAGTGCTCGACGTCATGATGGCGACAGCCTTCCAGCACGTTCATGAAGCCGACCACATTCGCATCGATGTAGGAATGCGGGTCCTGCAACGAGTAGCGGACTCCGGCCTGAGCGGCAAGATGGATTACCCGGTCAACCTGGGCATCGCGAAACAGTTCGGCCATGCCGGCACGATCAGCGACATCGAGCCGTACGAAGCGGAAGCCAGCGCGCGGTGTGAGCCTCGCTAGCCGCGCCTCTTTGAGGCTGACGTCGTAGTAATCGTTGAGGTTGTCGAGACCAATGACCTCATCGCCCCGATCGAGCAGCAGATGGGCGACATGAGAGCCGATAAAGCCGGCCGCACCGGTAACCAGGATTTTCATGTTTGGCGAAGCGTCATTGCTTTTTGAATGGGCGCAGAGAGTAGCACAAGCGTTGGCTGCTGAAAGCGTCGGTCGGCAGCCTCCCTAACTGGTGGAAAGTCGCGCTGCACCTTGCTCTCCGGCTCAACAGCGCAGCCAGAGCTGGCGCGTTCCAAGCGAGCCATATGCAGTGCTGGCTTCTTCCTGGGTATACAACAGCCTTCAGCCATGCTTCTTGCCACCATAATCCCAACTCTCTGCTTTCTAATTCATTTCATGCCCGCCAGCACGGCAAAGTCAGCACCGGCAAACCAGGCAAAACTTCACTCAGGCTTCTTGGCGCCCCACAAGCCGACCAACCTGAAGCCGCATTCGCACGCTAGCAGCAAACTCGGCGAAAAACGCTGAAAACACGGCGAATATGCTGCCAAGAACAGCCGCCAGCGCAACTATTAATAGCGGAGACGCGCCAGCTTCAGAAAGTGCGCGCTGCGGAACACCGCTGATACGCGTTGGTGTGGTACGAGCGATATCTGCCTGCAGCTGTGATAATTCCTGTTGCCCGAGCCGGTGTGACTCCTGTAGCCGAACAATCTGATCAAGCAGCAGAATCCGAGCTTCCTGTCCTGTGCTTGGTAGCTCCGCCTGCAGCTTGACAATATCTTGGCTGAGCGCGGCCAACACCGCCTCCTGCCGCGCCACTTGCCTGTTCAGGGGATCGGCCAGGCGCTCGAAACGCTGGCTGTGATCGGCAATAAGCGGCCCGCTAATCGAGCTGAAGAGCTGATTAATATCACCGGCTTTATCCTTTGAAGCCGCGACCTTGAGTACTACGGCACTGCTAGCTTTGGGTAGCTCAACCCGAACATTGACCGCCAGTTGCCGAGTGGTTTTGTCCGCCGACTCTGCTGCAGCTGGCAGAAAGACGTTCTCGATCGCGGCCTGCACCGCCTCGGGAGAGTCCAGCAACTCCCCGTCAGCTCGCTGACCGAGCACAATGATAGTGGAGTACTGGTATTTGGCGTCCTGCAACCAAACCACGGCAGCGCCAACAACTGTCGTCAGGAAAAATACTGCGAGCATGAGCCGCCAGTGGCGCACCAGGACGACGGCAAGATCGACCAGATCGATTTCATCGACGGCCAACTCGCGACGGGAAAAATCGGAAATAGCGGATATTGTTGGATTGCGCTGGTCCATGCGGCGCTTCTTTCAGCTATCGGTGGTAAATCCCTGGCACATCGCAAGGCTTCACTTCCTTGAATGGGATGCACCAGTCGCCACAGTAAGCCGTAGCCAGTCCTTGCTGCAATCGGTGTTTTCCCTACTTTCCTCTCCGGCGCTCCACCGTAGTTAAGTCAGTAAGCCAGGCACCAATCCCCCGGGAGAACCTCTCAAACGGCACCGCGAATCTTATGAACTCGACTGCCCGGTTACTCCAGCAAGCAGGTCGGCAGCGCTGAGGCTGCGCAAACGGCCAACGGCCACCTCCCAACGTCCGTCGCCGCAAAGACCGCTGATTCCGGCATCCTCCCAGGCCTGCAGCAACTCATTCAGACACCGATCGCGGATCGCCTCGGCAAGCTGCCGCCGCTCAGCCTCAGTCGCACTCGTAGTCGGGTCGCTCATTCATATCTCCCTGACGCATTTTCCGATTCATCTATACTGCGTGCCTTGTCCGCTTGCCACAACTAGGAGGAGTCATGTCAAAAATAGCGAAAGCGGTTGTTTGCCGAGAATGGAATGCGCCGTTGCAGGTCGAACAGATCCGGGTCGACCCTCCCAAGCACGGCGAGATCATGGTGAAGCTGGCCGCTTGCGGTGTTTGCCATAGCGACCTGTCCGCCGCCACCGGCCAGATCCGTTTTCCGCCGCCGCTGGTGCTGGGGCATGAGGGCGCCGGCGTGGTGGTCGAGGTCGGCGAAGGCGTTACCGAATTCCAGGTAGGCGACCACGTGGTGTCGTCGTTTATCTATATGTGCGGCAAGTGCCGCTATTGCAGCGAAGGCCGGCCGGTACTTTGCGAGCGGGCCGCGCAAGCATACTTCACGCTGCCGGACGGCTCGGTGCGTACCTACGACGCCGACGGCAAGCCGCTCAACGTATTCGGCGGTGTCGGCGTGATGGCGGAATACGCCACCATGCACGTCAACAATGCCGTCAAAATCGATTCCGATATTCCGCTCGACCGCGCCGCGCTGGTCGGTTGCGCGGTCATGACCGGCGTCGGCTCGGTGTTCAATACCGCGCAACTGCGCCCGGGCTCCACCGCCGCGGTGTTCGGCTGCGGCGGTGTCGGCCTCAACGTCATCCAGGGCTGCGCCATCGCCGGTGCCGAAACCATCATTGCCGTCGACACCAATGACGGCAAGCTGGAAATGGCGCGCCAGTTCGGCGCCACCGATACAGTGAATGCGGCCAAAGAAGAAGATGTCGCCAAGGCGATCAAGAAGCTGACCGGCGGCGTCGATTATGCATTCGAGTGCGTCGGCGCCGGCACAGTGGTGGAGCAGGCTTACAACAGTCTCGGCCGCGCCGGCACCGCGGTGGTGATGGGCGTAGCCAACCCCAGCGACAAGACCACCTTCCGCACCCTCACCCTGCCGGCTGATGAGCGCACGCTGAAAGGCTGCTGGTATGGCTCGGCCCGGCCGCAGCATGACTTCCCACACCTGCTGTCGCTGTACCGCCGCGGCAAGCTCAAGCTGGATGAGTTGGTGACCCGCACCTACAGCATCGACGAAGCGGTACAGGCCTTCGAAGACATGAAATCCGGACGTAATGCGCGCGGGGTGATCGTCTTTGGCGATTGAGGAAACTCGGCGAGCCTTCTGCTAGGGCTTGTTTGCAGGGCGGTTGGCCGGCGGACGGGCGCGGCTGAAGACCGTTTATGTCCTTCGGATACTCCTACAGGGTGCGGCTCTTCAAGATTGGCACCCTGTAGGAGCGGCTTTAGCCGCGAAACGGCCGCGGCAGCGGCCGATAGGCTCACCCCACTGACCTGGCTGGTGGCAAGGTATGCCGGCCTGCCGGCCGGCTCTCGCGGCTAAAGACCGCTCCTACAGAAGAGGGGCCTCTGCCAATCTGGAGCGACAGCGCCCTGTAGGAGACCCCATGAAGGGGCTCACGGCTTTAGCGCGACACGGCTGCGCTAAGCTGGCGGGCGGCAGGCTGTGCCGCCTGTCGGCCGGTGTCGCGGCTGAAAGCCGTATTACGCCCTTTATGGGTACTCCTACAACTAACACCGCCTTTAACCCCATTTTTTCTTTCATATACTGCCCAAAAAAGATTCCAGCAAGGAAGGGATCAACATGGGCAAAGATAGCCAATTCGGCCATGCGGCTTTGCGCAAGGGCCGTTCTTCCATTCATAACCAGATCTACTTAATAACAACTGTAACCACTAATCGAGAACCGATTTTTCAAGATTGGCGGCTTGGGCGACTGCTCGTTCACACTTTGCGTCGTTATCAGAATGCAGCCGAGACTCTCTGCTATGTGGTCATGCCAGATCACCTGCACTGGCTTATGCGCCTGCAGGCACCGTTCTCCCTTTCGCAAGTGGTGCGAGGCATCAAAGGTTCAAGCAGTAACGAAATACGCCGTTATGCAGGCAGAAGCGGGCCGATTTGGCAGCGAGGCTTTCATGATCACGCGCTTCGCACCGAAGAGAATCTGCTGTCAATAGCGCGTTATGTCGTCGCCAACCCGCTACGTGCTGGCTTGGTGGAAAAAATTGGCGATTACCCGCTATGGGATGCGATTTGGCTGGAATAAGGCTTGAAGGGTTACAGGAGGCCCCCCGTGAAGGGCTTCACGGCCTTAGCCGTCAGAGCCAGTGGCAGACCGGCACAATAAGCTTCAGCAGTGGCAGCCCACCCTTCGGCCGCTGCCGCGTCCGTCTCGCGGCTGAAGCCGCTCCTACAGGGAGCTACCGTTCCAGCTTGGCAGAGCGCCCCTCTCCTGTAGGAGCGGCTTTAGCCGCGAGAGCCGGCCGAAAGGCCGGCACAAGTTTGATGGCTTCAAATCAAGGCCGGGAAATCCGGTGGCTGCTGCGTAGCGATTCGCGGCTAAAGCCGTATTACGCCCTTTATGGGTGCTCCTACAAGAGTGGCTGCTGCACACAGCCAATCGCAGCTGAAGCGGCCCCCTACAAGAGAAGGCCGCCTTCCACTCAGCTCGCCGATGACGCGCTCTCGTTTACCTGGAGCCACTCCGGCTGGTGCTTGGCGGCGCGGTTCACGGCGGAGACTACGGCTTCGAGTGAGGCGGTCACGATGTTGCCATTGCGGCCGACACCGAACAGCGTCCGGCCGGGGCCACCGAAGCCGATCTCCACATAAGCCAGTGCCGGCGCGTCGGCGCCATGACCAACGGCGTGCTCGCGGAAATCCACCACCTGCAAATCGAAGCCGAACTGGCGATTCAGCGCGTCGACGAAGGCAGCGATTGGGCCGTTGCCACGGCCGCCGACGATGTGCTGCTTGCCATGGGCTTCTATCGTCACCGACAGGGTTTCCCGCGACTGCGCTGAATCGCGCTGCGAACGGTAATCCTGCAGCTTGAACGGCGCAGCCTTGTCCAAATACTCCGCCCGGAAGGTGTCCCAGATCATGGCCGAGCTGAGCTCCTTGCCGGTGCGGTCGGCGATCTCCTGCACCACGCCGCTGAACTCGATCTGCAGCCGTCGCGGCATCACCACGCCCTGGTCGCGCTCGAGCAGATACGCCACGCCACCCTTGCCGGACTGGCTGTTGACCCGGATCACCGCCTCATAGCTGCGGCCGACGTCGTACGGATCGATCGGCAGATACGGCACATCCCAGACATCGCCCGCC
>DASULL010000469.1:0-4066 GCA_036278215.1 Gammaproteobacteria bacterium
TCCGCATGCCCGCGGCGATGCCGTTGATGACGACCATCAGTGCCTTGCGCAGGTTCTCCTCGCCGCCGTGGCGCACCCGGTACAGGAGCTCCACCTGCAGCAGGTTGAGCGGATCGACATAGGGATTGCGTACATCCACCGAGCGGCGCACCACCGGGAAGCTTTCCAGCGGCTGCTTGTGGCCGGTGACCCGCAGCACCGCCGCCAGGGTGGTGCGGAAGCGCTCTCGAAGCTCTTCGCCCAGCGGGCGCAATCTGATTGGCACCAGCCGATGGTCATACTGAGCGGCGACCTCCGGATCGCCCTTGGCCAAGACCATCTCCACCATGTCGAGGAAGGCACGGAAGAACGGCCAGTCGCGGAACATGGCCTGCAGCTCCCGCTCCCGGCCTTCCGCCAGAGCTGCCTGCAGCGCCTCGCCGACACCCAGCCAAGCTGGCAGCAGCAGGCGCGTTTGGGTCCAGCTGAACACCCAGGGAATCGCCCGCAGGGTTTCGATGCCGCCGCCGGTGCGGCGCCGTGCCGGCCGGCTGCCGATGGTCAGTCCGGCGATTTCCTGCTCCGGCGTGGTGGCGCGGAAATACTCGACAAACTCGGGTGTCTCGCGCACCACCTGCCGGTAGGACTGCACCGCTATTGTCGACAGCCGGTCCATGGCGTCGCGCCACTCCTGCTTGGCCCGGCCCGGCGGCAGCAAGGTGGCCTCCAGCATGGCGCTGGTGTAGAGCTCGAGATTGCGCAGGGCGATGCCTTCCATGCCGAACTTGGCCTGGATGACCTCGCCCTGTTCGGTGACCCGGATAGTGCCGTCCACCGAGCCCGGTGGCTGCGCCAGGATAGCGGCGTGGGTCGGCCCGCCGCCGCGGCCGATGGTGCCGCCACGGCCGTGGAACAGGGTCAACCGGATGCCGGCCCGGCGGCAGGCGGCGACCAGTTGCTCCTGGGTTTGATACAGCGCCCAGGAAGCGGTCAGGTGGCCGGCATCCTTGCCCGAGTCCGAGTAGCCGATCATCACTTCCTGATGGCCCTGGATGCGTGCACGATACCAGGGGATATGCAGCAGCTGCTCGACGCAGGCGGTAGCGCCCTGCAGGTCCTTGAGAGTCTCGAACAGCGGCACGACCCGCAGCGGGTGGCGCACGCCAGCTTCCTTTTGCAGCAGCTCCACCGCCAGGATGTCGGATGGCTGCGCGGCCATGGAAATGACATAGGCGCCCAGCGACTCTGGGCCGACTTCCGCCATTACCCGAAAAGTTTCCAGAGCTTCCTGTACCGCCTCGCTGGCCTGGAAATCGTGTGGGATCAGCGGCCGTGAGCTTTCCAGTTCCCGCACCAGAAAGGCTTGGCGCTCGTCTTCGTTCCAGGCTGCGTAGGAGCCGAGACCAAGCGCCTGGGTGATGGCGTCGAGCACCTCGGTGTGGCGGCTGGATTCCTGGCGGATGTCCAGCCGCATCAGGGTCAGCCGGAAGCAGGCCAGCCGCCGCAGCAGATCGAGCAGACGGCCTTCGGCAACGATGCCGGCGCCGCAGCGCTGCAGCGAGTAATAGCATTCCAATAACGGCGCGGCCAGATCGTCGTAGTCGACGTAAGCTTCGCCCGGCGGGCTGCGCCGGCCTTCTAGCTCTGCTTCCAGCCAGCGCAGGGTGAGCCGCAGCCGGGCCCGGACCCGTTTCAGTTTCACCCGATACGGTTCCCAGGCGTCGCCGACCGAGGCGCGTAGGTCGCTGTCGGCGCATTGCAACGACAGTTCGGGGATGAGCTTTTCCACCTCCTGCAGGTACAGCGCTGCCGCCTGCCAGCGCGCCAGGAGGCAGACCTCGCGGGTGATGCGGGCGGTGACCCGCGGGTTGCCGTCACGGTCGCCGCCCATCCACGAGCCGAAGCGGATTGGTGCTACGTCCAGCGGCAGCCGCCGGCCGGTGTGACTCTGCAGCATTTTGTCGAGCGAGCGGGCATAGCGCGGGATGGCGTGCCAGAGAGTGTGCTCGGCCACGGCAAAGCCCCAGCGGGCCTCGTCTACCGGAGTTGGCCGCCGCTGGCGGATTTCATCGGTGAACCAGGCGGCGGTGATCTCTCGTTTCAGTGCCAGTTCGGCTTCTTCAGTTTCTTCCGGAGTCAAATCGCTGCGGTCTTGGAAGCCCAGCAATTCGGCGATCCGGTAGTGCTTCTGTAGCAGGGTACGGCGGCTGACTTCGGTCGGATGGGCAGTGAGCACTAGCCCGATCTGCAGGTTGCAGACCGCTTCGTACAGGCGTTCCGGATAGACCTGCTTGATCAGTCGCGGGAAGGCATCCTCCAGCGAGCCGCGTAGCGGTGTGCTGCCGGTGGTTCGACGATATTCCCGTGAGCGGCGGACACGGTGGTGTTGTTCGGCGATATTGGCCAAGTTGAGGAACTGACTGAAGGCGCGTGCCACCGGCATGATCAGCGCGTCATCCAGCTCCGCCAGCCGCTGCTCCAGTGCCGCCCGGGCGCCGGCGCGGCCGGCCCGCGCGTCCTTGGCCAATACTCGGATCGACTCGACCGTCCAGAATAGCTCCTCGCCGCCCTGTTCGCGCAGCACCTCTCCCAGCAGGCGGCCCAGCTGGCGGATATCGTCTCTCAGCGCTGCGTCGTTGTGTCTGGCCGTCATGCTGCTTTCCGTTCCATAAATCCAGGCCTCTGTTCTGCCTCTAGAGTTTCGGGGCAAAACACGCTGCAAACAAAAACGGCCGGGTGCAGGGGCAGCCGGCCGTTCCTAAGCGCGTGCGCGGACGCTTATTCGGGCAGGCCGAAGTGCTCGACGCTGGCGAAGATGTCGGTATCGCTGATGATGCCGACCGGCGTACCGCTGGTATCCACTACCGCCACCCGGCGGATGTTGGACGCAGCCATGTGGGCAGCGCAGTCATGCAGCGTCATGTCCACCGGCACCGTGATCAGCGGCTTGGTGCACACCTCCGAGACCTTGACCGTGTTCGGCCGGCGGCTGGGGGAGACGATACGGGCCAACACGTCGCGTTGCGTCATGATGCCCCACTGACCGTCGCTGCCCGGCTGCACGAATACCGACGAGATGGCCTTGTCGCGCATCAGGTGCATGGCGTCCTCGACTGTGGTGTCGCCAGGCACGGACACCGGCTTCGGATTCATCAGGTGGCGGACCAAGTTGGGCGTGCGGCCGGAGGCGATCATTTCCTCCAGCGGTGCCAGCACCCGGCGACGCTCGCGCTCCTTACGATCCTGCTCGACAGCGACCTTGTGCTCCAACTGCTGCTTGCGGTACTTGCCGACGTCCAGGTCGCCATTGATCTGGTCGATGATGGCGCTGGCGAAGCCGGAGGTAGAAACTTCGTGCGCGTCATCGATCTGGCGGGCGAAGTCGTAGGTGACAATCTTCTTCGACACCACTTCGCCGTAGGCGGCGGTAATCAGCTCGGCGGCTTCCTTCCAGCCCATGTGCTCCAGCATCATCACGCCGGAGAACAGCAGCGAGCCGGGGTTGACCTTATCCAGGTTGGCGTACTTCGGCGCGGTGCCGTGGGTCGCTTCGAACACCGCGACAGTGTCGGAGATGTTCGCACCCGGGGCGATGCCGACGCCGCCCACCTCGGCCGCACAGGCGTCGGAGAGGTAGTCGCCGTTGAGGTTCATCGTCGCCAGCACGTCGAACTCGCTCGGCCGCAGCAGCATCAGCTGGAAGATGATGTCGGCGATGCGGTCCTTGATGACCACCTTGCCTTCCGGCCGCTTGCCGCCGTAAGTGGCGTACAGCTCTTCCTCGGTAATGGTCTGATCACCGAACTCCTCGCGGGCCACTTCGTACCCCCAGGTGCGGAACGCACCTTCGGTGAACTTCATGATATTGCCCTTGTGGACCAGGGTGACGCTCTCGCGGCCATGGTCGATGGCGTAGCGGATGGCCTTGCGAATCAGCCGCTTGCTGCCGAAGGCGCTGATCGGCTTGATGCCGAGGCCGGCATCCTCGAAGAAGTCGGCGCCCATTTCCTCGCGCAGGAACTTGGCGAGTTTTTTGTTCTCGGCAGTGCCGGCCTGGTATTCGATGCCGGCGTAAACGTCTTCCGTG
>DASULL010000470.1:0-2496 GCA_036278215.1 Gammaproteobacteria bacterium
GCGAGGAAGGTTTTGGGGCCGGCCGGCGGCCAATCAACCATGGCTGTACAGGCGGCTCAGGTGAGTTTCGTTTCTCGACTCCCAGCTTCGAGTGTTTTGCCTGTTCGAACTTCGCCAGCTGCTTCTGCTCGCGGCTATCGACCTAATTGCAAGGCCCGTTTTAGAGGCCTAAAGACCTACTATCTTTCTCCGCCTCAACCATTGGCTTCCAGGCGCTCGATCAGCTGCCTTAGGGTCTGGCGCTCGAGCAGGCCGGCGAACTCGCTGCGGCGGCTGGTGACAAAGCTGATGCCTTCGATCACCACGTCATAGACCAGCCAGCGGCCGTTGCGAGCGATCAGCTGAAAATCGACGGCGACGGCTTGCTCGCCAAGGTTGAGGTGAGTGCGCACGCTGACCCGCCGCGGGTCGTCACCGGTCACCAGGCGGCGCAGTGTCAGAGCGACCCCGCCGCTGTCGAGCACCCCTAGCACGCGATCCATGTTGGCCGTCAGGACCGCCGCGTAGGTGTCGATCAGCGAGGTGCGGAAGGCAGCGACGAAGCGTTCGCGTTCCGCCGGCGCCGCGGATCGCCAGTGCGGCCCGAGGACGAGGCGGGCGAGCAGCTCAAAGTCGACGTGCGGCGCCAGGATGTCCAGCATCAGCTGCTTCGCCACCTGCGGATCGTCACTCAGCTGCCGCTGGTGCTCCCGCAGTGCGGCGGTTGTGGTCTGAAACGACTGGGCAATCAGTTCCGCTGCCTGCGCGGGAGGAGGAGTTGCCGCCTGCACGTTGCCGACAACGGCGGCCCACATGGCCAGCAGCAGTCCAATCTTGGCTAGTTTCATGTTGCTCACTTTAGAAGGTCTGAGTCGCGGCGGCGATATTACCGGTAGCGACTGCTGTTTCGCTGTCCCGGCCGGTTAACAAGGCGGCGAGTGCATCCGCTGCCGGACTTTGGGTATCGCGCCGTCGGGCGAGGACGGTGGTGACGCGAGCCAGCTTGGGTGGGAGGGAGTGCAGGGAGACGCCATCCACGGGCATGAGTTCGACCAGGCTGCGTGGTGCCAGCGCGATGCCCATGCCGGCGGCCGCGCAGCCGAACATGGCGTGATAGGACGACAATTCCACGACCCGTTCCGGTACCACTCCCGCTTGCGCTAGCCAGGCTTCCAAGTGGCGCCGATAGGCGCAGCCGGGTGCGAACGTCAGCAGCGTGCGCACTTGCAGATCCCGGGGATCGCCGACTGCCGGCTGGGTTGCCGGAGTAATCAGCAGCAGTTCTTCCTCGAACACCGGCAGGCAGTGCAGGCGAGGGTCGTCGATCGGCGCGCTTACCAGGGCGGCATCCAGCCGGCCGTCGATCACATCCGCTACCAGCGGAGTCGACGGCCCAGTACGCAACTCCAGCTGCACATCCAGATAGCGGGCGTGATAGTCAGCTAGCACACGCGGCAGACGGGCCGCTGCCGTGCTTTCCATCGAGCCGAGCCGCAGACTGCCCTGGGGACTGCCGCCGGCTACTGCCAGCCGGGCTTCGTCGGCCAGGGCCAGCAACCGCTCGGTGTAATTCAGTAGGACCCGGCCGGCGGGGGCCAGCGTTAGCCGCCTGCCTTCCCGTACGAACAGATCCACCCCCAGCTCCGCCTCGAGCTGGCGGACGCGGGTGGTGATGTTGGACTGCACCCGGTGCAACTTGGCGGCTGCGCGGGTAATGCCACCTTCGTGCACCACGGTGCGGAAGATGGTGAGATCATCCAGGTTCATCGTTCTCTTTCTGAGATATTAAGAATCACTATTATTCATTTTTAGAGAAGCTTTGGAAGCTCTAGGATTGAATGCCCCCAAACAGGACGGTTCCAATGCGGCAACGGCACCAACGCCAACAACAATATGCCTATCTTGCCGCCTTCGGCACCGCTGCCATTTGGGCCGGCTTTATTCTGATTTCCCGCCTGGGCGGGAAAAGCGTTCTTACCGGTTGGGACATTCTGGCCCTGCGTCTTGGCACGGCATCGCTGCTGTTGCTGCCGTTTGCCGGCCGGCTGCCGCGCGGCGCTTGGCGCGACCGGCGGCTGTGGGGCCTGGCCCTGCTCGGCGGTCTGCTCTACGGCCTGTGCGCTTACGCCGGCTTCAAACTCGCTCCGGCCGCGCATGCGGCCATTCTGATTCCCGGGCTGCAACCGTTTCTGATCGCCCTGCTGGTCTGGTGGATCGTCGGCGAGCGGCCGGCGAGGCACCGTTGGTGGGGCTACGGCCTGCTGGCTGTCGGCGTGCTCTGCGCTGCCGTGCCGGTATTGCAGGCGGACTGGCAGTGGCAGCAGCTGATCGGTGACGGGCTGTTTCTGGCCGCTTCCCTCGCCTGGGCGTTGTACAGTGTCCTCGGCAAGCGCTGGGGCTATTCGCCTTGGACGCTAACCTGCTTCGTGGCGCTGGCCTCGGCGGCGGCCTATCTGCCGGTGTATGTCCTGCTGCTGCCCAAGCAGCTGCTGCAGGCGCCGCCGGCGTTGCTGCTAC
>DASULL010000471.1:0-7272 GCA_036278215.1 Gammaproteobacteria bacterium
GCATTCGTCGAGAATCGGCTGGAATTCCAGCGGCGATTCCTTGAAATAGTGCTGCAGAACGAAGTTGTGATAATCGAGCAGCTCGCCCAGCTTGGCCGCCAGCCGTTCACGATGGAACAGATCGGCGACGCGGATACCGCGCCGAGCCACCTTGTCCTCATAGGCCGGACCGATGCCGCGGCCAGTGGTGCCGATGGCAGCCTGCCCGCGGGCATGCTCGCGCGCCCGATCAAGGGCAGCGTGGCTCGGTAGAATTACCGGACAGGACGGGCTAATGCGCAGACGCTCGCGCACCGGCACACCCTTGGCCTCCAACGTTTCGATTTCCTTCAGCAGCGCTTCCGGCGACAGCACAACACCATTGCCGATCAGGCAAAGCACGTTGTCGCGAAGAATCCCTGACGGAATCAGATGCAGGATGGTCTGTTCGCCATCTATTACAAGGGTATGGCCAGCATTATGGCCGCCCTGAAAGCGCACTACGGCGCCGGCGCGATCAGTCAGCAGATCGACGACCTTGCCCTTACCCTCATCGCCCCACTGGGAGCCGATCACGACGACATTCTTGCCCATAGCGTTTCCTGCTTCCGCGATATCTCAAGTGGCTGGTGTAACGGCTAAGCCGGTACCACCTGCCACGTGTTGTCCGATGATTGCACCAAACGGCGATTGCACCCCATGGCGCGAGCATCGCCCACCTGTCCCGGCAGCGCCCAGACCACCCGTTCGCCACTGTGGCGCAAGCGCGCAACCTCGGCGATCAGACCAGGGTCGTCACTCCAGTTCACAAAAATGCCGGCCGGCTCCGTCTGCTCCCGCAATCCCAGGGTTGCCAGCGCCTTCAAATCAGCACTGAAGCCCGTGGCCGGACGGGAGCCGCCAAAAACGCGGCCGATTTCATCGTACCGGCCACCGCGCGCGAGCTCCCGGCCGTAACCTGGCGCAAACGCGGCAAAAACGGCGCCGGTATGGTAGCGATAGCCGCGCAGCTCGGCCAGATCGAAATGCAGCGGCAGATCCGGAAACCGGCACTGGATTCCGGCAGCGATGCCCCGCAGGCTGGCCAGCGCTGCCTGCACTTCACCGTTCGCCTGCCGCAGGCGCTCCTCCGCCTCAGCCAACACCTCGACGCCACCATGCAGGTCGGGCAGCACCGCCAGCATTGCCCGAACCTGCGCCGGCACCTGCACGGCTGCCAGCAACTCATCGATCTCGGCCCGTGCCTTGCGATGCAGCGCGTCGAACAAATCGCTCTCTGCCGCCGGCGATAGCTGCGCCTGCCGCACTAGACTGCGGAAGATGCCGACATGGCCGATATCCAGATGTGGCGCGGCAATGCCGGCGCTGCGCAGCACTTCCAGCATCAGCGAAATGATTTCGATATCGCTCTCGATACCGCCATGGCCGAACAGCTCCGCGCCCACCTGCACCGGGTCGCGGCTGCCGCCGGAGCTGTCGGGGCGGGTGCGCAGCACTGTGCCGATATAACAGAGCCGCGCCGGCTCCTCGCGCCGCAGCTGATGGGCGTCGATGCGCGCCGCCTGCGGCGTCATGTCGGCACGGATACCCATCAGCCGGCCAGACAACTGGTCGGTGATTTTGAAAGTCTGCAGATCGAGATCATGGCCGGTGCCGGTGAGCAGCGAGTCCAGAAACTCGATGAACGGGGGCATGATCAGTTCATAGCCCCAGCTCGCGAACAGGTCGAGAAGCTGACGGCGCAGACCTTCGAGCTCAGCCGCACGCGGCGGCAGCAGCTCGTCGATACCTTCCGGCAGCAGCCAGCGATTGCTTGTGGAAAAACGTTGCTCGGTCATGGTCGACGATTGCTCAATAGCGGGCGAGATACAGCAAGGCGACCCCGACCAGCATGGATGCGAGGCCGCTCAGGCGGAGGCCACGGTCGTTCAATTGCACAGCCTGCAGCAGGACTCGCCGCAGAAGATCGGGGCTGGCGAACGGCAGCAGGCCTTCCAGCACCAGCATCAGTGCAAATGCCGACAAAAGATCCGTAGCCACGGCTCGCCCTACTCATCCGCCGGCCTGCGGCCGGCTACCAGATCCATCACGGCGCCATTAACGCGCCGGCTGCAGCTGCTGCCAGTAGCGGAAGAACGTCGAATCCGGCGACAGCAACAGTACGTCGTCCGGCGAGTTGAAGCTCTTCCGGTAGGCCGCCAGGCTCCGATAGAAAGAGTAGAACTCCGCATCCCGCTGGTACGCCTGAGCGTAGACCTCGGCCGAGCGGGCATCGCCCTGACCGCGAATCTGCTCGGCGTCGCGATAGGCTTCCGCCAGGATGACGGTACGCTGGCGGTCGACGTCGGCGCGGATACGCTCCGCCGCCTCGGCGCCACGCGCCCGGAAATCGCGGGCTACCCGCTCGCGCTCGGCGGCCATGCGGCGATACACCGATTCGCTGACATCGCCGGGCAGATCGATTCGCTGGATTTTCACGTCGACGACATCGATACCGAGCGACTCGGATGCCTGGATCGTATGCTCGGTGAGGACCGTCATGATGCGGCTGCGCTCCCCCGAGATTACCTCCTGGATGGTGCGCTTGCCGAACTCTGTACGCAGACCGCTGCGGATGATTTCGCTCAACCGCTGGTTGGCGCGGGTCGGGTCGCCGCCCACGGTGGTATAGAAACGGGTAGCGTCACGGATCCGCCACTTTACGAAGGCGTCGACGATGACGTTCTTCTTCTCGGAAGTGAGGAACCGGGACGGCTCTTCATCCAAGGTGTGGACACGGGCATCGAAGCGCCGGACGGTATGCATGATCGGCACTTTGAAGTGCAGCCCCGGCGGAATGTCGGTTTCGACGATACGACCAAAGCGGAACTTCAGCCCGACCTGGGTTTGATCGATCGTGTACGTCGACAGGTAGATCGCCACAGCCAGCACGGCCAGCAGCGCTACCACGAAAGATCTGAAAGCGCCCATCAACGAACCTCCCGGCTACGCAACCGGTCGCGGCCGGCATCCCCCGCCGGCGCCGCAGTGTTGTTACGACCAGCCGGCTCGGCAGCCGGCGCACTGGCGGCCGGCCGCTCCCGCACAGCCTTAGCGCCACGCTCCAGCATCTTATCCAGCGGCAGGTACATTACCGGGCCGCCGCCTTCGGTACCGATCAAAGCCTTGCCGGTGGAGCCCAGCACTGCTTCCATCGTTTCCAGATACAAACGCTCGCGGGTAACGCCCGGCGCTTTCTTGTATTCGGTCAGCAAGGCAAGGAAGCGCGCGGCCTCACCCTCGGCCTCGGCAACGACGCGGGCCCGGTAGCCTTCCGCCTCTTCCCGGAGGCGAGCAGCCTGTCCAGCCGCCTGCGGCAGGACCTCATTGCTGTAGGCTCTGGCCTCGTTGATCAGGCGCTGCTCGTCTTCGCGCGCTCGAATGGCGTCGGCAAAAGCTCCCTGCACTTCCTCCGGAGGCTGCACGTCCTGAATTGCCACTTCCACCACGCGCACACCGGCGTTGTAGTGGTTCAGCGTCTCCTGCACCAGCGCGCGGGTCGCCTCGACAACTTCGGCACGGCCTTCAGTCAGCACGAAGTCCATCTCTCGCTTGCCGACTGCTTCCCGCAAGGCGCTCTCGGTGATTTCCTTCAGCGTCTGTTCCGGCTCAAGCAAGGTAAACAGGAACCGCTCTGGCTCGCTTACCTGCCATTGCACGGCAAGCTGCACGTTAACTATGTTCTCGTCCTTAGTGAGCATCAGCGCTTCGTTCAGCACCGGCCGGGTGCGGCCGCCACCGGTCGGCTCGTAACCGATGCGGATGATCCGCCGGCTATCGACGTCCACCATCCGCACCTCCTCGATCGGGTACGGCCAATGCCAGTGAATGCCGGGAGTCGCGGTCAGGTTATATTCGCCAAAGCGCAGCACGACTCCGCGCTTACCTTCTGTGACGATGTAGAAGCCCGATAGCAGCCAGACGACGAGCAGCACGACGGCGATCAGCCACACACCGCCGGTCCCACCACCAGCACCACGGCCGCCGGTCAAACGGCGCAAGCGATCGCCGAACTTTTTGAAGAGCTCGTCCAGATCCGGTGGGCCCTGATTGCGTCCTGACCCGCTCCACGGATCACGGTTTCCCCCAGGCTCATTCCAAGCCATTGATATCTCCATCGAATTCTGTGAGGCGGCCAATACCACGACCTGGCTGGCCTGCAACCGCTGGATTCTAAAGATCAGATGCTGCCGGCGGCAAGGATAACAGGATTCAAGCTTTATTATTGCGACAGTGGTTCGATCTCAGCGTCAAGGCCTTCGCGCCGGTAGAGACGATCCAGCTCACGGCGCGGCAAATCGAACTCAAGCACCGTCTCACCCTGCTCGCCCGACGCTTCGCTCAACACCCGTCCAAGCGTATAGAAACGGGCGCGCAACCGGCCCTGCTCCGGAGGCAACCGAACCCGGCCCTGCACCCGGGCGCTGCCCAGACGTTCAGCCAGAGCCTCCAGCAGCAGATCGATACCCTGCCCACTGGCTGCCGACAGCCAGACCTCGACCGGCTCGCCGGCTTCGTTACGACCGACGCCCGGCGCCCGAGAAAGCAGATCGATCTTGTTGTAGACCTTCACGATCGGGACGTTTTCCGCGCCCAAACCGTGCAGCACCGTCTCAACCTCCCGAGTCTGTGCTTCACGCTCCTCACTGGCGGCATCGATCACGTGCAGCAGCAGATCGGCCTCCACCACTTCCTCCAGCGTGGAACGGAAAGCTGCCACCAGCTGGGGCGGCAAGTCGCGAATGAAACCTACCGTGTCAGCCAGAATGACCGACTCGCCATTCGGCAGGTCCAGCCGCCGCAACGTGGTATCCAGGGTGGCAAACAGCTGGTTCGCCGCAAACACTCCAGCCTCGGCGATGCGGTTGAAGAGCGTTGACTTGCCGGCGTTGGTATAGCCAACCACCGCCACCACCGGCATCTCGCGCTTGCGACGCGCCTGCCGGCCCTGCTCTCGCCGCTGCTGGACCTTCTCCAGCCGCCTCTCCAGCTGACTGATGCGCCGGCCGATCAAGCGCCGATCCGTCTCCAGCTGGGTTTCACCGGGGCCGCGCATGCCGATACCGCCCTGCTGTCCATGCAGATGACTGGAGCCGCGCACCAGCCGGCTCGCCAAATGCCGCAACTGGGCGAGCTCCACTTGCAGCTTGCCTTCGAATGAGCGAGCCCGTTGCGCGAAGATGTCGAGAATAAGCGCCATACGATCGAGTACGCGGCATTGCAGCGCACGCTCGAGATTGCGCTCCTGCGATGGGGAAATTGCATGATTGATCAGAACCAGATCAATATCCTGATCTGCTACTACATCAGCAAGTTCTTCCACTTTGCCGGATCCCAGGAAGAACCGCGGGTCCGGCGCCTTGCGCCGGACGATATGGCTTGCCACCACTTTTGCACCGGCCGATTCCGCCAGAGCGACACCTTCGGCCAGGGCTTCTTCGGCGTCGAGGCCACTGGTGTCCAGGTGGACTATGATTGCCCGCTCGGGACCTTCGAGACGGTCGGCCGAGTGAGGAACGGCCGCTGAAGCCGTAGTTTGCTCAGAAATTGCCGAACTCCTGCGATGATCCGGCGCCACGCTGATCCTCGCCAGTCAACGGCCTGACGTTACGCACCGGCACAATGGTCGAAATCGCGTGCTTGTACACCATCTGGCTGACGCTGTTCTTCAATAGCACCACAAACTGGTCGAACGACTCGATCTGCCCTTGCAGCTTGATGCCGTTGACCAGATAGATGGACACCGGAACCTTTTCTTTCCGGAGTGCATTCAAGAATGGTTCTTGCAGTGATTGCCCTTTGGCCATCCATTTAACTCCTTGAAGGTAAACAGGTTGATTTTTATTATTCGGCGGGCATTCAACCGTTCGCCCGGCGCCACCGACAATGAAAAACGCGTAAGCCTAGCATAGACCGCCAGCGGCGCTTCTATCTCCACATCGCCACCGCTCTGGCAGCCAATCGATCCCCAAGGCCTTCATCCTCGCTGGCGAACCACTCCGCCCCCGTATCCGAGCGCAGCCAGGTAAACTGCCGCTTGGCAAATTGCCGCGTAGCAACGATGCCGCGCTCCACCATGGTTTCGTAGTCGTACCGCCCCTCCAGATATTCCCATACCTGGCGATAGCCGACCGCCCGCATCGACGGCATGGACAAATCCAGGTCGCCCCTGCTTCGCAGGCTGGCGACCTCCTCGACCAGCCCCTCGGCGAGCATTTGCCGGAACCGCGCTTCAATACGCAGGTGCAGCCAAGCACGATCCCTGGGGGCGACCACCCATTTGGCAAGTGGATATGGAAAAGGTTCTCCCCCTGACCGCCCCTGCAGACTCGACAGCGGCTTTCCAGTCAGCTCAAAAACCTCCAGCGCACGCTGTATCCGCTGCGGATCGTTCGCATGAATGCGCCCCGCCGCTTCCGGATCGACTTTTGCCAGTCGTGCATGCAACGCCGCCCACCCCTGCGCTCGTGCTTCGTCTTCAAGCCGGTCGCGGATCGCCGGATCAGCCGGCGGCAGTTCCGCCAGGCCGTGCTGCAACGCGCGAAAATACAGCATCGTACCGCCGGTCAGTAAAGGCACACGGCCACGGGCGAGAATCTGCTCGACCGCGTGGAGCGCATCGGTACGAAACTGAGCCGCCGAATAGGCCTCGGTCGGCTCCAAAATATTCACGAGATGATGCCGTATCTGGGCCAAGACATGGGGTTCGGGTTTAGCCGTTCCAATATCCATGCCGCGATAAACCAAGGCTGAGTCGACGCTGACGATTTCGATCGGCAAGCGCTCTGCGAGACTGACCGCGAGCGCCGTCTTACCGGCGGCGGTAGGGCCCATCAGGCAGATGATCGGCGGAGTTTGGAGCATGGGTGTGTCGGCTCGTCAGCGGCCGCGCAGAAACAGCCGGTCGAGCTCGGCCATATTGAGTTCGGTCCAGGTCGGACGGCCGTGATTGCAATGGCTGCTGTTGGGCGTGACCTCCATATCGCGCAGCAGAGCATTCATCTCCGCTAGCGTCAGCCGCCGGTTCGCCCGCACCGAATTGCGACAGCCGATGTTACCAAGAACATGCTGCAGTGCTTCGTCGAGTCGGCCGCTGCTACCGAGGGCGTGCAGATCGGCCAGCATGTCGCGCACCAGAATGCCGGCATCCGCATCTTTCAGCAACACCGGCACGCGCCGCACCACAACCGCGTCGGCGCTCACTCGATCCACTTCAAAGCCAAGCGCATGAAAAGCACCGGCATGCTCTTCCAG
>DASULL010000472.1:0-4119 GCA_036278215.1 Gammaproteobacteria bacterium
CGGCCAAGCCCGGCATGAGCTGACTCAGCATAGCTGGCCCGCTGATGCTCCCCAGCTGCCGCAGTGCCGGCAGCGCCGGCAGACCGTGCCGGTCGAGCTGCAGCCAGGCCCGCTGCCAGAGGCGGCGAAACATCACCACGGCGCCGATACCGAATGCCGCCAGAGTTGCCAGGGCGGCGCCGGGCAATCCCCAGCCGAACGTGAAGATGAACAGCGGATCGAGCACCAGGTTGAGGAGGCTGGTAATCACCATCAGCAGCCCGGGCAGGCGGGTGTCGCCGTTGGCACGGGAAACGCTGTAGGCGAAATACAGCATGGCTCCAACCCAGGCGCTGGCCAGCCAGGGAAGCCAATATTGGCCGATCAGCGGCAGCAGTTCGGTCTCGGCGCCCAGGGCGCGCAGCAGCGGGGTGCGCACGCCCCAGGCCAACAGGCACAGCGCCAGCATGATGAGCCCGCCGGCTACCACCACCAGCCCGCCCAGATGCTTGGCTCGGGCCGTGTCGCCAGCGCCCAGTGCGCGCGAAATCAAGGCTGTGGTGGCGATCCCGATGCCCACCTGAATGCCGATGAACAGTTGATACACTGGCACGGTAAAGCCCAGTGCGGCCAGCGGCTCGACCCCCAGCATGCTGATAAAGATGCTGTCCACCAGCTGAAAGCCCATCAGCGAAACCACGCCGAAGATCATGGGCCAGGTCATGTGAAACAGTTCGCGGCCGAGGCCGCCGTGCTTGCGGGGTGAAGTCGTCATGGAAGTCCGGATAGGTGCAGGCGAACCATCTTAGCATCCGCGCAACCAGCGATTAGCGCCGCTGCGCGGTGGCGATAGAATACGATGTTGCTTTCCAGGGCTCTGCCGCCGCTTTATATGTCCCGCAAAATAATTCATATCGACATGGATGCTTTCTATGCCGCGGTGGAGCAGCGCGATGACCCCAGCCTGCGTGGCCGGCCGCTGGTGATCGGCGGCTCGCCGGACGGCCGTGGGGTAGTGGCGACCGCCAGCTACGAGGCGCGCAAATTCGGCATCCGCTCGGCCATGGCCGCCGCCCACGCCCGTCGTCTGTGTCCGGAAGCGATTTTCCTGCGGCCGCGCTTCGAAGCGTACCGGGCCGAATCGCGCCGCATCCAGGCGATTTTTCGTCGCTACACGCCGCTGGTGGAGCCGCTGTCGCTGGACGAAGCGTACTTGGACGTTACCGGCAGCACCGCCTGCCGCGGCTCCGCCACCCTGATCGCCCGCCAGATCAAGCGAGAGATTTACAGCGAAACCGGCCTCACTGCCTCCGCTGGCGTTTCCTACAACAAGTTTCTGGCCAAACTGGCTTCCGACGTCAACAAGCCGGATGGGCTGTACCTGATCACGCCGGCCGAGGGTGCCGCCTTTATTGCAGAGTTGCCGGTTGGCCGCTTCCATGGCGTCGGCCCGGCCACCGAGGCAAAGATGCACGAGCTCGGTATCAGGACCGGCGCCGACCTGGCCGGTTGGACCCTGGCGGAATTACAGGCGGCGTTCGGCAAGAGCGGTGCGTTTTTCTACGACATCGCCCGTGGCATCGACGAGCGGCCGGTGCGGCCCAGCCGCGAGCGTAAGTCCTACGGCAGCGAAACCACCTTCGAGCGTGACCTCACCGAGCCGGCTGCCATGCTGGCGGCGCTGCAACCGCTGGCGGCGGAGGTACTGGAAGGCCTGGCCGCCCGCAAGCTGACCGCCAGCACCTGGACTCTCAAGGTCAAATATCACGATTTCCAGCAGATCACCCGTGCCTACACCGCACCCCAGCCGCTGACCGAGCTGGACGCTGTCATGAGCATCATCCGCACCCTGCTGGCCCGTACCGAAGCCGCTAGCCGGCCGGTGCGCCTGCTCGGAATTACCGGCTCCGGGCTGCAGGCGGTGCAGACGGCGGAACAGCAGTTGGGGCTGTTTTAGGACTGCTCGGTGGCTGTGGTGGGGGAGTTCACCACAGAGACGCAGAGGTCACAGAGGAAGAAGGGCGATTAACCACCAAGGCACCAAGGGCACCAAGCAACACAAAGGAAGCGATTTAGCTTGCTGTACCTGGCTGCCGGCCCCTCCGGGTGCCGACTTCTTGCTCCCCTCGCCTCTGGCAGGAGAGGGGCTGGGGGGGAGGGGGCTTTGGCCGCCATCACTGGCCACCTGGACCGCACTGCAATTAAGCCGCCGGCAAAGTCGCCGTTGGTCGTAACTACCGAGGTTTTACCCTGGTTGCGTATTGCTGCTTCGGAGCTAGGCCCTCCACAGGAAAACACCAGGTTCTAGTGGCTGGCCGCTCAGTGTTAGCCTGCTGCTGTCTCCAACGACTATATAAAGAAAATATTAGAGGAGAATGCAGCGATGATTTTGACCCAGCTGCCTGAGGAGAACCTGGCTCGCTTCGGTGAGTACCCGTTCCTTTATTTCGGCGATCAAGCCTACAGCAACCGTGAGGTGCTGGCGTCCGCCGATGCCGTGGCCGCTGTCTTGAGTCAGCATGGGTTGGAGCAGGGTGATCGCGTGCTGGTGTGCATGCCGAACTGCCCCGAGGTGTTCTTCGCCTATCAAGGCATCATGCGTGCCGGCAGTGTGGTCGTCCCGGTGATGCACGTACTGCATCCGCAGGAAATCGGTTTCATCGCGGCCGATTCGGAAGCGAAGGCGATCATTACCGCGGCCGCCGTGTTGCCTAATGTACTGAAGGCAACCGAAGGTCTGGAGCCGCCGCCGCTAATCCTGGTGGCTGGCCTAGGGCGGGACAATGATCGCGACAACATCCGCGACCTGCACAGTGCC
Source organism: Gammaproteobacteria bacterium (assembly GCA_036278215.1). Classification (GTDB taxonomy): domain Bacteria; phylum Pseudomonadota; class Gammaproteobacteria; order Nitrococcales; family AK92; genus JAAYIK01. The sequence continues at coordinate 2,798 of DASULL010000472.1, forward strand.
ATGGCGCAGGCCCCGATGCCGCCAGTCCGGCCAACGCTGCGGGCGGAGGATGTGGCCGTCATTCTTTATACCTCGGGCACGACCGGTGCGCCCAAGGGCGTGCTGCTGACCCACAGAAATCTCTACAGCAACGCCGCCGCTGCAGTGTCGTTGTCGACCGACCTCGATCGCGGTACCACCATCAGCGTGCTGCCGCTCGCCCATATTTACGGGTTTACCACTGCCAATGTGCTTTACCTGCGTGGCGACACCGTGGTGATTCTCCCGAAATACGAACTTCGGGCGGTCTGCCAGGCGATCGAGGCGCACCGGGTGAAGCGCTTCTCCGCCGTGCCGGCGATGATTCATAACATGGTCACCGACCCGGCGACCGCAGAATACGATCTGTCCAGCTTGGAGTCGGTGGGCTGTGGCTCCGCACCGCTGCCGGTCAGGGTTATCGAGGCTTTCAAAGATAAATTCGGTGCCGAGATTTACGAAGGCTATGGCTTGTCGGAGGCGGCGCCAACAGTCTCCGCCCATCGCCGCGGCGAGCCGATCAAACCCGGCTCGGTCGGCCGCGCCTTCCCTGGGGTGGAGATCCGCATCGTCGATGACCAGGGCAGAGAGGTGCCGACCGGCGAAGCAGGGGAGCTGATTGTGCGTGGCGACAACGTCTCGCCAGGCTATTTTCGCAACGAGCAAGCCAGCCGCGAGGCGCTGCGCGACGGCTGGTTGCATACCGGCGATATCGCCAGGGTCGATGCCGACGGCTATCTGTTCATCGTCGATCGCAAGAAAGACCTGATTATCCGCGGCGGCTTCAACATCTATCCGCGCGACCTGGAAGAGATTCTGGTCAAGCACCCGGCGGTGGCCGAAGTGGCCGTGGTCGGCGCGCCGTCGGAAGAAATGGGCGAAGAAGTGGTCGCTTTTGTCGTCCGGAAAGATGGCGCCAGCGCCGAGGAAAACGAGCTGATCCGCTACTGCCAGGAGAAACTGGCCAAGTACAAGACGCCGCGCCGGATCGTCTTCATCGAAGCGCTGCCGCGCAACGGCGTCGGTAAGGTGCTGAAGAAGGTGTTGCGAGAACAGGTGGGCGATCTGCGATTGCTGGCTTGAAAGCAGACACCCTCGCCAGCCCTGTAGGCTACGTCTCGGTAAGCCGAGGGATGCTTGCGCTTCCCCTCAGGCCCATGGCCAGCGCCAGGGCGCATAAAGCTATTCCAGCGGAGCCAAAGCCTATGGCGCGGATTCCATAGCGCGCCACCATCCAGCCGCCGATGACGGCCCCGAGAGCAATACCGAGATTGCAGACAGAGATGTTCAGAGCTGTTGCGAAG
>DASULL010000473.1:0-3823 GCA_036278215.1 Gammaproteobacteria bacterium
CCGAGGAGATGCAGCCGATCGAGCCGCGCGAGGCCACGCGCGGGCGCTTCCCAGGCAAACGTGGCCCGCGGCGTGGCCGCGCATGAGCAAGCCCCAGATCATTTTCGGCCTGCATGCGGTGCGGGCTGCGGTCAAATACGATCCTGGCCGTGTGATTGAAGTCTGGCTGGAGCGGGGCCGCCATGACGGCCGTGTCCAGCAGTTGGCGCAGACGCTGCAATCGCTGGCCGTTCCCGTGCACCGGGTGGCCCGACAGGAGCTGGACCGGCTCACCGGCGACGCTGCTCATCAGGGGGTGGCGATCGCCTATAGCGGTCAGCAGCCGCAGGGTGAGGATGCCCTTTGGAACTTGCTGGAGCGGCTCGAGCAGCCGCCGTTTTTGCTGGTGCTGGACCAGGTGCAGGACCCGCATAATCTCGGCGCCTGCCTGCGCAGTGCCGACGCTGCCGGCGTGCATGCCGTGATCGCCCCGCGTGACAATGCGGTCGGCTTGACGCCCACGGTGCACAAGGTCGCTTCCGGTGCCGCTGGCACGATACCGTTCTTCCAGGTGACCAACCTCGCCCGCGTGCTGCGCCGGCTGCGCGAGCAGGGCATCTGGCTGATCGGCGCCGCCGGCGAGGCGGAGGTGGATCTCTATCACGCCGATCTGCGCGGACCGTTGGCGCTGGTGATGGGAGCGGAAGATACCGGCCTGCGCCGGCTGACGCGTGAGCACTGCGACTTGCTGGTCCGTATTCCGATGCAGGGACAGGTCGAGAGCCTGAACGTTTCGGTTGCTACCGGCGTGCTGCTGTTCGAGGCGGTGCGGCAGCGGTTAGGGTAGAAGAAAGAAGGGCCCTGGCGATGGTTGCGTGGTCTGCCGCGGCTTGCGCAGCACTCGGCGGTACGGGCCTTTCTCGCGGTTTCCTTTGCCAACCGGCTGTTGCTCCATTACACTACGCCGCTTGCCGGTAGAAGCGGCTGAGCATGCTTTTGCCGGTCTCCTTGCCGCCGCGTTAGCGGCGGCTTTCCGACCGATATAGGTCTTGGATATCCGTAAGGAGCCTTTGTGCGTCACTACGAAATCGTGTTTCTGGTCCACCCTGACCAGAGCGAGCAGGTTCCCGCCATGATCGAGCGCTATCGTTCGATCATCGAAACCAACGGCGGCAAAATTCATCGCCTCGAAGACTGGGGCCGGCGCCAGCTGGCGTATCCGATCCGCAAGCTCATCAAGGCGCACTACGTCCTGATGAACGTCGAGTGCGGGATCGCCGAGATGCAGGAGCTGCAGTCTGCCTTCCGCTTCAACGACGCAGTCATCCGCAACCTGATCCTGAGCCGCGACGAGGCGGTCACCGAGCAGTCGCTGCTGGCGAAGAGCAAGGACGAGCGCGGTGAGCGCGAAGACGGCGATTCCGAGCGGGGCGAGCGTGGCCGTGGCCGTGACCGCGGCGATCGGGACCGTGGCGAGCGTGAGACTGCCACCGGCGACGATTCCGACGACGAAGACGAGTCGGAAGACTAACGGCTAAACCAGGTGCCGGGCCGGCTGCGTGTCCGGCCCGGGGCGTTGAACATGATTTTGCCGGCACGCCACTGCGGCGTTGCAAGGCAAACGGGAGAAAGAGACATGGCGCGTTTTTTCCGCCGCAAGAAGTACTGCCGGTTTACCGCCGAGGGCGTGAAGGAGATCGACTACAAGGATCTCAACACCCTCAAGAACTACATCGGTGAAACCGGTAAGATCGTGCCCAGCCGCATCACCGGAACCCAGGCCCGCTATCAGCGGCAGCTGGCTACGGCGATCAAGCGCGCACGCTACATCGCACTGCTGCCGTACACCGACCATCATTAATACGTTGGACTGCCCACGCGGCAGGTGACGGGTAGTCATGCGACGCTTGGCTGCTTTCATCATGCGCGGGCCGGTCCAGGCAACGCTCGTGATCGTGGTTGCGAGCTTGTTGCCGCTTTTTGGCTGGTTCGGCGCGACGGTGATAGCGCTTGTTACACTGCGGGGTGGCGTGCGGGGCGGAGTGACGGTCATGGCCGCCGCTGGTGCCTCGCTGCTGCTGATCCACACCCTGCTGACTGGGGCGCCGCAGGTTGGTCTGCTGCCTTTGCTGGAATTGTGGCTGCCAGCGTTTCTGCTGGCAGTCTGGTTACGGCGAACGGTGTCGTTGGCCGCTACTCTGCGGTTGGCGGCGGTGCTGGCCGGGCTAGGCGTGGCGTGGATGTATCTGCTCTATCCGGATCAGGCCGTACTTTGGGCCCCGTTACTGGAGCAGGTTGGCAGGACGGCTGACGCCGGTGCCGAGCAGGTCGATGCAGCGTGGCTGGCGTTCATCGAGGGTATGTTGCCGCTGATGACCGGCATCCTGGTCCTCAGTCTGGCAGTGGCCGTTGTTGCGGCAGTGCTGCTGGCGCGTTGGCTGCAGGCGCTGCTGTACTACCCGGGCGGTTTCCGGCGCGAGTTTCATGACTTGAACCTGGGCCGGCCGATGGCGGCTGTTGTGACAGGGCTGCTGCTGGTGGCCTTGGCGTCCGGAGACGGGCTGGCGCACGATCTGGCTTTTGTGGTCAGTGCCGTGTTCGTCTTGCAGGCGCTGTCGTTGGGGCATGCGCTGATGGCAAAGCGCGGCAGTAGCCGCGGCTGGTTCATAGGCATATATGCATTGCTGCCGCTGCTTTTTCAGCTGGTGGTAGTGATTGGAATCGCCGACGCGGCCTTTGGTTGGCGGCGCCGGTTTCTGGCGGGTTCGGGCGACGGTAACGCCGTCTGAGCAGTCGAAGATCAAGGCACCCATGAGGTGGGAACGATGGAAGTCATTCTGCTACAGAAGGTAGAGAACCTGGGCGACCTTGGCGACAAGGTGAAAGTGCGGGCCGGCTACGGGCGCAACTACCTTCTCCCCAAGGGCAAGGCGAAGCGCGCCACGCCCGAGAACATCGCTGAGTTCGAGGCCCGCCGGGCCGAGCTGGAGCGGGTCGCTGCCGAAGCGCTGGCTGCTGCCGAGAGCCGCAAGGCACAGCTTGAGGGCCTGGAGGTGACCATCGCGGCGAAGGCTGGCGATGAAGGTCGCCTGTTCGGCTCCATCGGCACCGCCGATATCGCCGAAGCCATCACCAAGGCCGGCGTACAGGTCGAGCGCCAGGAAGTCCGTATGCCGCAAGGGCCGATTCGCGCCATTGGCGAGTACGAGATCGCGCTGCACCTGCATACCGACGTCGACGGCAGCGTCAAGGTCATTGTCGTCAGCGAGTAATCACCCTCGCCCGATGATGATGCGTCCGCCGGCGATCCGCCGGCGGGCCGGCTTATCGTTCAAAGCCTATTTCTCACCATAGGCACATTCCCGTTGGTTTGTTTTGTGCCGAGCGCTAAGCCAAGAGTGCGCAAACGGACGCGACACAGTACCTATTATTGGAATAGGCTTTTGCTGGAGGCCGGACTTTTCGGCGATCCTCCGGCAGAACATGCAAAACGGCTGTTCTGGCCGTTTACCCTGCGTTTCTGGCGGCCGCCTGCTGGTTTGCCAAGAGCGTGTCTTGCAACACTCTAAAGCATGAATTGTCTGCAGCGGGCCGGCTGCGGTGGAGGGTTTCGATGGCGGAGGCACGGGCGGTACAGACAGCGACCGACGCCTTGCGGGTACCGCCGCATTCGCTGGAGGCGGAACAGGCGGTCCTTGGTGGCCTGATGCTCGATAACCGCGCCTGGGAGCAGGTTGCGGATCGCCTTACTGAAGAAGATTTTTATCGCCGCGATCATCGGCTTCTCTTCCGGGCGATGAAGACGCTGGCTGAAGCCAGCCAGCCGATCGACGTGGTGACGCTC
>DASULL010000474.1:0-4936 GCA_036278215.1 Gammaproteobacteria bacterium
ACGGCAGGCGGCTCGGCAAAGCATCCTGTCCGCCGCCGAAGCCTTGGTCAGTCAAGGGGGATTCCGCAATGCCGGAATCGCCCAGGTAGCGGAGCGAGCGGGTATAGCGGTCGGAACCGTCTACCGCTATTTCCAATCGAAAGGGGAGCTGTTCTCCGAGGTCTTCCGAGTCGCCACGCAGCGAGAGGTAGACCGGGTCGAGCTGGCGCTGCAACGCGAAGGGACGGCGAGCGAGCGGCTGGAGGCGGCGCTGCGCCTGTTTGCTGGCCGCGCCTTGCGCGGCTCGACCATGGCCTGGGCGCTGATCGCGGAGCCGGTGGACCCGCAGGTGGACGCCGAACGCCTGCACTATCGCCGCGCCTACGCAGAGTTGTTCGAGCGGACCCTGCGAACCGGCATGGAAAGTGGTGAGTTCCGCCAACAGGATGCGGCGCTGAGCAGCGCCGCCATAGTCGGTGCCATTGCGGAAGCTCTGGTCGGCCCTCTATCGCCAACCAATCGAGAAAAGACCGTCGATCACGACGCGCAAATTTCAGCCATCACGCAATTCTGCCTTATGGCCGTGAAGGAAGGAGGAGACAGAACATGAACGCCCGGATGGAACTCGACCGCCCCAGCGGTTTTCTGGCTCAGACCCACGAAGTGTTCAACCAGCCGCCGCCGCTGGAGAACTACAACCTGTTCACCCAGGATCGTGCCTTGCAGGAAGGCGTCCGCCGTGGCGGCGCCCAGTGGGCCGAGGCTGATCTGACCGAGTTCGGCGCCTTTGCCGGCCGGCCGGAGATCATCGAGCTGGGCTTCCTGGCTAACGAGAACAAGCCCGTGCTGCATACCCACGACCGCTTCGGCCATCGGGTCGATCTGGTCAAGTACCACCCGGCTTACCACCAGCTGATGCAGATCGCCATCGAGCACGGCCTGCACAGCTCGCCTTGGGCCGAGCCGAAACCCGGCGCCCACGTGGCCCGGGCAGCGAAGTACTACCTGCATACCCAAGTGGAAGCGTCGCACGGCTGTCCGGTGACCATGACTTTCGCCTCGGTGCCGACTCTGCTGCAGCAACCGGAGCTCGCCAAGACCTGGCTGCCGAAGATTACCGCTCGCCACTACGACCCTCGTAACGTTCCAGACAGCGAAAAGCGAGGTGTGACTATCGGCATGGCCATGACTGAAAAGCAGGGCGGCTCGGATGTGAAGGCGAATACCACTAGGGCCTATCCCCTCGGCGCCGGCGGCCCTGGTCAGCCGTATGAGCTGGTGGGACATAAATACTTCGTCTCGGCCCCCATGTGCGATGCCTTCCTGGTACTGGCGCAGGCTCCGGGCGGGCTCTCCTGTTTCCTATTGCCGCGCTGGCGGCCCGATGGTGTGAAGAACCCGCTGCAGATCCAGCGCCTGAAAAACAAGATGGGCAACGTCGGCAATGCGTCCAGCGAAACCGAGCTGCGCGGCGCGCTTGCCTGGATGGTGGGCGCGGAAGGCCGTGGGGTAGCCACCATCATCGAGATGGTCGCCATGACCCGGTTCGACTGCATGATCGGCTCCGCCGCTGGCATGCGCCAAGCCGTCGCCCAGGCGCTGCATCACTGCCATCACCGTAGCGCCTTCGGCGCCCGCTTGAGCGAGCAGCCGCTGATGCAAAACGTGCTCGCCGACTTGGCGCTGGAAAGCGAAGCCGCCCTGGCCTTCACTCTGCGGATCGCCCAGGCGCTGGATAAACAGGACCAGGAACAGGAAAGGCTGCTGGCGCGGGTTGCCACGGCGGTCGGCAAATACTGGATCTGCAAGCGCACGCCGCAGCATGCGTACGAAGCCATGGAGTGCATCGGCGGCAGCGGCGTCATGGAAGACTGCATCATGCCCCGCCTGTTCCGCGAGTCGCCGATCAACGCAATCTGGGAAGGCAGCGGCAACGTCCAGTGCCTCGATGTCCTGCGGGCAATGGGCAAAGAGCCGGCGGTGGTCGAGGCCTTCTTCGCCGAAGTGGCCGAAGCCAAAGGCGGCGATCCCCGGTTCGACCGCTTCCTGGGGCGCCTGCAACGGGATCTGACCGACACCCAGGACGTGCAGTACCGCTCACGCGATCTGGTGGAACGGATGGCGCTGCTGATGCAGGCCTCTCTCTTGATTCGAGCCGGCAACGCGGCGGTCGCCGATGCGTTCTGCGCCGGCCGCCTGGCTGAGCAGGGCGGGCTCAACTACGGCACGCTGCCAAAAGGCGTGGACTGCCAGCAGATCATCCGCCGCAGCCGTCCGGTAGCGTAATCGCTGTTACCTGTATGCTGCCATTGGAGCGCGGTCCGTTTTTACGGGCCGCGCTCAGCCTGGTCGGCGGCCGAGTTTGCCGCCAGGTTTCTTGATCGGCAAAGCCTTGCCTGCCCAACCGCCTGAGTTCCCGCACCCCGCTCTTCCGAGCCTGGCTACTGCTACTCTAGCGCCAGCTGCTCGGACGAACCGATCTCCGCCTTCAAGACGCGTGCCATGTAAGCAAGCGCCTGCTCGTGATACTCCCGCGAAGGGGCCGCGCTGCAGTCCCTAGGCACGAGCAACTCATAGTCGCGCATGTAGGCATCGATGGCGGTGAATAGCACGCACATATCGGTGGTCAGGCCGCTGAGGATCAGCCGCCGGGTGCCGATGAAGCGCAGCAGGGTCTCCAAGGTGGTGCCAAAAAAGCCGGAGTGCTTGGGCTTGAGGACAAAGTAATCCTCCTGGTCCGGCACCAGCAGGCGAACCACCGGCGCGCCGCGGACTCCGTCGAGATTCTGCCGGACCACGGTCCGGAAATCGGAGCGCCACTGGCCGAAGTTGTCGTTCAGGTAGATCGCTGGTACCCCGGCCGCAGCAGTGCGTCGCTTAAGAGCAGCGATACTTTCCGCCATCGGTAGTGCCTGTTTGAGCAGGCGCTCGCCGCCGCTGAATTCGAGATCGTTGATGGTGTCGATAATCAGCAGTGCGGTCGTCGCCTGATCTGGAAAGCTCTGCTCGTCGTTGTTCGCCATGCAGCTGAATTGGCACCGGCAACCAGCGGTTTCAATTGGGCCTGCCGAACATTACAGTTAGCTGCAACCAGGACGTCAGACACTCCGACATGCAGTCACACGCCGATTTCTTCTCCATCTACCGCCACGGTTTCATTCGCGCCGCGGTTTGCCTGCCGTCGGTCAGGGTGGCCGATCCGGCCTACAACATCGCGCGCACGATCGAGCTCGCCCGTCGGGCATCGGAGGCCAAGGCAGCGCTGGCGCTGTTCCCGGAGCTGGGGATTTCGGCCTACAGCTGCGAGGATCTGTTCCACCAGGACGCGCTGCTGGATGGGGTGCAGACGGCGCTAAGCCAGCTGGTGCAGGCAAGCCAACAGTTCACTCCGGTGCTGCTCGTCGGCGCGCCGCTGCGTTTTGACGGCCGCCTGTTCAACTGTGCGGTCGCGCTGTATCGCGGCCGCATTCTCGGTGTCGCTCCCAAGTCCTATCTGCCGAATTACCGCGAGTTCTACGAGAAGCGCCAGTTCACCGCCGGCCGCGATGCGTTCAGCCGTGAGGTAGCGCTGCTCGGCCAGACGGTCCCGTTTGGCAACGACATCCTCTACCAAGCCGTCAATCTGCCCGGCTTCGTTCTCCACACCGAGATCTGCGAGGATCTGTGGGCGCCGATTCCGCCGTCCACCTACGCCGCCCTCGCCGGCGCGACCGTGCTGTGCAATCTCTCCGCCAGCAACATCACCATCGGCAAGGCCGATTACCGCCGCACCCTCTGTGCGGCCCATAGCGGCAGAACCGCCGCCGCCTACCTCTACAGCGCCGCCGGCTTTGGCGAGTCGACCAATGACGTCGCCTGGGACGGCCATGCGCTGATCTTCGAGAACGGCGAACCGCTGGCCGAGTCGGAGCGCTTCAGCCTCGACGAGCAACTGCTGCTGGCCGACATCGATCTGGAGCGCCTGGCACAGGATCGCATGCGCCTGACCACCTTCAACGATGCTGCCGGTGAGCAGCGGCAAGCGCTACAAGCCATGCGCCGAGTTTCCTTCCAGTTCGATGTTCCAGGCGGTGCCGACACCCTGCTGCGCCGGCTCGAGCGCTTTCCCTACGTTCCGGCCGACCCCGCCAGCCGCGATGCCCGCTGCTACGAGGCCTACAACATCCAGGTGCACGGCCTGATGAAGCGCATTCGGGCGACCGGCATCGAGCGCATCGTCATCGGCGTGTCCGGCGGCCTGGATTCGACCCATGCGCTGATCGTCGCCGCCCAGGCCATGGATCGGCTCGGCCTGCCGCGCAGCAACATCCTCGCCTATACCATGCCCGGCTTCGCCACCACGGCGCCCACCCTGAAGAATGCGCACGCGCTGATGCAGGCTCTGGGTACCACCGCCGAGGAAATCGACATCCGGCCGTCCTGCCTCCAGATGCTGAAGGACATCGGCCACCCCTTCGCCGGCGGCGAGCCGGTCTACGATGTCACCTTCGAGAACGTCCAGGCCGGCGAGCGCACCTCGCATCTGTTCCGGCTGGCCAATCAGCATCATGGTCTGGTCCTGGGCACGGGCGATCTCTCCGAAGGAGCGCTGGGCTGGAGCACCTATGGCGTCGGCGACCAGATGTCGCACTACAACGTCAATGCTTCGGTGCCCAAGACCCTGATCCAGTACCTGATTCGTTGGGTGATCGAGACCCACCAGTTCGACGATGCCACGGTCGCTATCCTGCAAGCGGTGGTCGATACCGAGATCTCGCCCGAACTGGTGCCAGGTGCCGAGGGCAGCGCCAGCCAAAGTACCGAATCCCAGATCGGTCCTTACGAGCTGCAGGACTTTAATACCTACTACATCACCCGCTTCGGCTTCCGCCCGAGCAAGGTCGCCTTCCTCGCCTACCAAGCCTGGCGCGATAAGACCCGCGGCGTATGGCCGCCGCACATCCCGGAGAACAAGCGC
>DASULL010000475.1:0-3104 GCA_036278215.1 Gammaproteobacteria bacterium
GTGTCGGGTCCTACATGCAGCCTTCGGGTTGCAGGCGGCCGACTCTAGCTAGGTCATACTGCCATCTTGAACGGGAGCGAATAGCCATGCCCAGCATATTCCTCGATCAGCCCGAGTGCGTTCCGGCCGTGTTTGTCGAAGCCTGGAACGAGCGCGATCCGGACAAGTTAGCCTCGATTTTTGAGGCCGACGCCGAGTTCGTGAACGTAACCGGCCTGTGGTGGCACGACCGGGAGTCCATCAGAAAAGCCCATGCTTACGGGCTGGAGCGGATATTCAATCGCTCGGAGCTTAGGCTGGTGGCGACCCGGGTGAAGTGGCTCGACGACAGCATCGCCGTCGTCCACGCCAAGATGACCTTAACCGGCCAGACACCTGTCGGCGAGGTCGAACAGCCGCAGACCCGGCAGAACATTTTTTCCTTCGTGGTCCGACGTACCCCCTTGGGCTGGCGCTGCGTCTCGGCGCATAACACCGACGTGATCCCGGGCAAGGAAACCAATATCGTTGATGAGCAAGGGCAGCTGAGTTCGGTTAGCTACCGCAATCCACAAAGGTGAGAGATTGCGTGCCGCTCTATGGCTGAGAAACGAGCGGCTGGCGCTGCCCGAGCATGGCGAAACTGAGCTGAAGGCGGAGTTCGCACAACTGCTTGTCAAGCCGATTCGCGCTGGCTCCGGATCACGCCGGCCAGTTGCCGCAGCCAGCCGTACCCGCTCACTAGCACGATACCAGTCACCACCAATAGGGCGCCGAGCAGAAAGTCAGCCTCGACGGGCTCATGGAGTAGCCACGCGCCCAGCAGCACCCCGAGCAGCGGGGTCAGGAACGAGAACACGCCGAGGCGCGAGGCCAAGTAGTGGCGCAGCAGCCAGAACCACGCCAGATAACTGGCGAACGACACCACTACTGACTGAAAGGCGAGGCTGGCCAGCGCCACGGGGGTTGGGTTGAAAGTAGTCTGGCCTAGCGCAAAGGCGCACAGCAGCAGGAGCACGAACCCGCCTAGCAACTGGTACAACAAAGTCTGGGTGGCAGGCAGGTTCGCCAGTCGAGAGGCGCGGATCACGACCGTGGTCGCTCCCCAGGCCGCTCCAGCCATGACGGCGAGCAAATCTCCCCGCAGCATGTCGGCGGCGATGCTATTGCCGCCTGAGTTGCGGCCGAGGAAGGTTAGCGCGATGCCGCTGAAAGCCAGAGCAATGCCAACCCACTGTGCGGGCGCGAGCCGCTCCGATGGCAATTTCCAGTGCAGGCCCAGAGCGGCGAACACTGGCGCGGTATAGAGGAACACCACCAGATGAGAGGCGGTGGTGTAGCGCAACCCTTCACCGACCAGCAGAAACTCCAGCGCGAACAGAAACCCCACCAGCAACCCCGGGCGCCAGGCGCGGCCATCCAGACGCACCCCTCCCTGCTGGGTCAGCATGAAAGCCGCCACTAGCACCGCACCGACGCCGGAGCGCAGAGCGATCTGCAGCACCGGGGAGAAGTCGGCGGCGGTTGCCTTGAGAGTGATCTGGGCCATGCTCCAGATGAGGCAGAGAATCAGCATCAAGCCAACGGCTTGCGCGTCAAGGGAGCGGCGTGAATCCATGTGGAGCCTTCCGGCACTCGCGTGGTCGGGAGATGGAATATGAGTAAAGAGGAATAGATGCGTTGCAAAGCTAACACGCTTCAACGTTTGGTGTGTTGTAGTTTTGGGTGGAAGAACGGCTGAACGACCTGCAGGAGCGCGTCCCTTTGCCTCCTTTTTCCGTCCAGAACGCTAAGCTTCAGAGTGCCCCGGTTCCAGATTGGCAGAAGCCCCTCTTGTGTGAGAGGGCCTTCAGGCCCGACAGCCGGCCGCAAGGCCGGCACAGCCGATGCAGTGCCTATCCGTCGAGCCGTGTGGCGGCGTCTTTGAGGTAGAAGCTCCCGCCGTCTTAGGCCGAGCGGCCATCCAGCACAGGTTTCACCGTGCGCTCTCGCGGCAGACTGGCCAGCAGCAGCCGACAGCTCTCGTCGAGCCGTGCCGTCGTCAGGCTAAAGCACGGATGCTCGGTGCAAAGCCCGGCAGCGGCGGTCAGCCCCGCCGCCGGATGACAAAGCGCGTTGAGCAGATTCGGGTAAAGGCGAGCGGTCGCTTCGCCCGGGCTCAGCCGCGCTAGGCTCGGTCGTGTCGCCTGCGGGTCGTGCGCGACGAAGACCAGGGCTGCGAGCGGCAGCGGTGCCGTTACCACGGGCGACGGCAGGTGGGCCGGCGCCACGTGCAGGCGATGGCCGGTAACGAGTGTGCTGGCCGGGAGCTGGTAGGGCAGGGGCGGCGGCGATTTCAGGCAAAGCGCCCGGGGATAGGCGTGGACGCGGCCGCTGGCCAAATCGATCGGCGCGAGCTCATCGCTCAAATAGCGCAGGCCGTGGTGGAGCAGCCCCCAGCAGGTAGTGGATTTGCCGCTGCCGGATGGGGCAGCCAGCAGGAACGCCTGCTCCTCGGCCGCCAGTACGGCGCCGTGGATATACAGCAGCTCCGGCCGCCGTTGCTGCAGACCGATGATGATGGCCTTGTCCACCAGATACAGCAGGTCGCCGCTGTCCTCGGCCTGCTCCGGCGCCTGGTCGGGCAGGCATAGCCAATGCGTGCCGGCGCGGCTCTGGATGGTGAGCTGCAGGCAGGGATCTGTTCGGGAGTCTGGCGCAAGCAACGGCGACCAGACTGTATGCAGCAGCCGGTATAGGTCAGCGTCGTCGCAACGCAGGCGCACAGCCATTTCGGCGACGCAGAGGGTGAGTTCCATGCGGGTCTGTGATGGAAGACCGCGGCGCCGTCAGGCGCCGCGGATCAGACCTAAGGGCGGCGCCCCGGGGGTTTGCCGCCGTGACCGGGAGGCTTGCCGCCGAGCCCCGGGGGCGTGCCACCGTGGCCGGGAGGTTTGCCGCCATGACCGGGTGGTTTGCCCTTCGGACCGCCCCCCCGAGCCGAGCCCGCAGCGGCAAAAGACGGCATTGCGGAGAGGGTGATGATGACGGGCGCCGCGTAGGCCGCCTTCTTCAATAAGTCGCGCTTTGATGCATCGTGGCCAGTCACAGGGTCCCTCCTGACTGTCATTGTTACGTTGTTAAGA
>DASULL010000476.1:0-2093 GCA_036278215.1 Gammaproteobacteria bacterium
GTGCTGGGCGTTGCCGCCGCGACGCTGATCTATGCCCTGGTGCTGCCGGTGGATCACCGCAGGCGCTTTCGGGCCCTCAACAGCGAGATCGTGCGGGACCTGCAGGGATTGGCGGCGGCGAAAGATTTGCCGGCGGCCCGCCGCTGGCGAGCACAGGCGTATCACCGGGTACTGCGACTGGTGCTACGCGCCGCGCCGGCCGACGTCAGCCCGGAGACGGTGGTAGACGGCGGTCTGGCAGCCGTGACCGTCGGCACCGGGCTGTTACGCTTGCGGTGGTTACTGCGGGAGGAACAGCCGCCGGCAGGGGTGCAAGAAACCATCGGTACCGCCTTGGCTGCGCTGGAGAGACTGGGTGAGGAGCCGGCACAGGCCGAGGCAGCCGCCTGGGAGGCCGCGCGCCAGCTCGGTGCGCCGGCGGGTCCGAGCGCCGGCCGAGAAGGGGCGCGGCAGGCGCTGATCGAAATCGCCGCCGCGCTGGCCAGCAATCCAGCGTTTTTCCAGGGCCACGGGCGGCGCTAGCCGTAGCGCCCATTGCCCTGCAGCAACCTGCTACCGCGTCGCCTCGTACAGGTACCAGACACGCTCTTCGGTTTCGTCCAGCCAGACTTCGATCAGGCTGGTAGTGGCGTAGTCTTGGTGCTCCTGGCACACCTCGTGGGCTTGGCGCAGCCGAGTGGCAAGCGCTTTGTTGTCCTCGCACAGCTCGCTGAGCATGTCGTGCGGCTCGACGTAGTCGGCATCGTTGTCGCTCAGTTGCTGCAGGCGGGCGATCTGGCCGATCGACTTGATGGTGGGCCCGCCGATCTTGCGGACCCGCTCCGCCATCGGGTCGGTCATGGCGAACAGCTGCTGGCTCTGCTGGTCGAGCAGTTTGTGGTAGTCGCGGAAATGGGGTCCGCTGACGTGCCAGTGGAAGTTCTTGGTCTTCAGGTAGAGCGTAAACACATCCGCCAGTGCCGCGTTCATCGCCTCGCTGATCTGCTTGATCGCCGAAGGGTCCAGATCGCTCGGTGTCGTCAGAGCGGCCCGGCTGCTTTCAGCAAGTTGCTGCCGCTTCGCTGCTATGGACTTTTTCATGGCTTCCTCCCTGTATGCCGTCGTGTCCAAGTCGGTCCACGCGTATCGCGAACCGATCGCTGGCCGCCTATCTATGGTCGGCTGCGCGCGCTTCAATTCCAGCGACGCAGTTGCAGCGAACGAGTGCGACGCGGCTGATTTACCGAAACAGGTTCTAGCCAGCAGTGCACAGCTGCCGATACAGGCGCTCGACGTCGTCGCGCCGGCACAGCCCGGTGCCGGGCGAGAGCAGGGTAGCGGCGCTGGCGGCAATGCCGAGCCGCACCGCATCGACCAGCTCCCAGCCACGCGCCAGCGCGAAGACGATGGCGCCGACCATGGTGTCGCCGGCACCCACGGTACTACGGATCGGCACATCCAAAGCCGGAAAATGTTGACTGCCCTGCGCCGATACCAGCAGGGCGCCGTCCCGGCCGAGGGATACCACCACGACCTCGGCGCGGCCCTCGGCGAGCAGTTGTTCAGCGGCGTCGCGTACCTCGGTCTCGCCCGACAGCAGTCGGCCGGCCAGTTGCGACAGCTCGTTGCGGTTGGGCTTGAGCAGATAGACACCTTCCGCTTGGCGCAGCGACTCGCCGGAAGTATCCAGTACCAGCCTGATCCCGCTCCGCTTGGCTCGCCGAGCGAGCTCGGTATAGAAGTTGTCAGGCACACCCGGCGGCAGGCTGCTGCTGGCGACCAGGTAGTCCGGCGGCGGTGTCAGCGCGGTTACCGCCGCCAGGCAACGCTGCTGCTCGTCGACGGTAAGGGCCGGGCCCGGCAGCACAAAGCGGAACTGGTCGCCGCTGGACCGCTCGCTGACGCTAAAGCTCTCCCGAGTCAGCCCGCTGATGGCTACGGCGTGATGTGGAATGCCGCTCTTGGCCAGCAGGCTGGTCAGCAGCTCGCCGGTTGGGCCGCCGGCTGGAAAGATGGCGGTCGCTTCCCCGCCGAGCGTGTGGATGACCCGGGCGACGTTGATGCCGCCGCCGCCGGGATCATAGCGGGCTTCGCCGCAGCGCAGCTTGCGGGTC
>DASULL010000477.1:0-6103 GCA_036278215.1 Gammaproteobacteria bacterium
TATTACCACTCCGGCCTATTGGCGATTCGGGCAGCGGTCGCCGCCAAGGTCAACATTACCTACAAGATCCTGTTCAACGACGCCGTTGCTATGACTGGCGGCCAGCCGGTCGAGGGCGAGCTGACGCCTTGGGGGATTACCCAGCAGGTGCAGGCCGAGGGGGTGCGGCGAATCGTGGTCGTCACCGACGAGCCGGACAAGTACCCGCCGGCTACGCCTTGGGCAGCGGGCGTGGTAGTGCGTCATCGGCGTGAGCTCGATGCCGTGCAGCGCGAACTGCGCGAGGTCGGTGGTGTCACCGTGCTGCTGTACGACCAGACCTGCGCGGCCGAGAAACGCCGGCGGCGCAAGCGCGGCAGCTACCCGGATCCGGCCAAGCGAGTGCTTATCAACGAGGCCGTCTGCGAAGGCTGCGGCGATTGCGGCAAGGTGTCGAACTGCGTCGCGGTCAAGCCGCTGCCAACCGAGTTCGGCCGCAAGCGCACCATCGACCAGTCCAGCTGCAACAAGGACTATTCCTGTGTGGAAGGCTTTTGTCCCAGCTTCGTCACCGTCTATGGCGGCGCCGTGCGCAAGCCGGCAAAAGCCGATGTGCCGGCCATGGCAATGGATTTGCCGGAGCCGGAGCTGCCGATTCTAGGTGCTGACTACAACATTCTGGTCACCGGCATCGGCGGCACCGGCGTGGTTACCATCGGCGCCCTGCTCGGCATGGCTGCCCATCTCGAAGGCAAAGGGGTGTCGGTGCTCGATCAGACGGGGTTGGCGCAAAAAAATGGTGCGGTCACCAGCCATCTCCGGCTGGCGGCGGATCCCGACGAACTGCATGGCACCCGCATCGCCCACGGCAGCACCGATCTGGTGATCGGCTGCGACATGGTGGTAGCCGCCGGCCGGGAAGCGCTGGCGACTTACAGTCGTGCCCGCACGCGCGCCGTGGTGAACGATCAGGTCGTGCCGCTGGCGGCGTTCGCAGTCGATCCGGACTTGCCACTGGGCAGCCGGCGGCTGAAGGAGGCGCTCGGTACGGCCATCGGCGACGGCAATGTCGATCTGGTGGCGGCCAGCCGCCTCGCCACTGCGCTTATGGGCGACACGATTTACACCAATCCATTTTTGATGGGTTACGCCTGGCAAAAGGGGCTGCTTCCGCTCAGTCGGCAAGCTATCGAGCGGGCTATCGAACTGAACGGCGTTGCCGTAGCTGCCAACCTGCAGGCTTTCCGCTGGGGCCGGTGCACGGCGCACGCGCCCGCGGAGGTGGAGGCAGTGGCCCGTCCACAGCTGACAGAGCCGAGCCCGGTTGCGGCGCATACGCTGCAGGATCTCATCGCTCATCGGGTGGCGCATCTGACCGGATATCAGAGCGCCCGCTATGCCCGGCGCTATCAGCGACTTGTCCGCAAGGTGCGGGCGGTGGAATCGCGGGTGGTGCCTGGCGAAGAGTCCCTGACGCGGGCCGTGGCGACGTATTACAGCAAGCTGCTGGCCTACAAGGACGAGTACGAGGTGGCTCGGCTGTACACCGCGCCGGCTTTCCGCGAACGTTTGCAGGCGCAGTTCGATGGCGACTATCGCCTCAAGGTGCATCTGGCGCCGCCGCTGTTCGCCAAGCGTGATCCGGTCAGCGGCCGCCCCCGCAAGCAGGAATACGGCCCCTGGATGTTCAAGGCGTTCCGGTTGCTCGCCAGCCTGCGCTTCCTTCGCGCCACCCCGCTCGATCCATTCGGCTATACCGCGGAGCGCAAAATGGAGCGGCAGCTGATCGCCGACTACGAAGCGCTGCTGGAGGAGGTGCTGGAGCGGCTGACTCCGGAGAATCACCAAGTGGCGGTGGCGCTGGCTGAAGTCCCTGAGCACATTCGTGGCTTTGGCTACGTTAAAGAGCAGCACCTGCAGGAAGCCAAACGGAAGGAGGCTGCCTTGCTCGCCCGCTTGCGCGGCGAGACGCCGGTGCGAGTGCCGCCGGTAGAGGCTCCGCCGGCGCAGGTGGCGAATCAGGTCTGACCGGCCCCATCTCATCCAGAGTCCCCGCTGCTGATGGAAAGGGGTTCGGGAGATGTGCGCTAATTACCGGCCGGTACCACGTAGCTTGCTCGAGCAGTACTTCGCCGTTTCGCCGCCGGCGGCGGAGTATCAGCCGGAATCGTGGCCGGGCTATCAGGCACCGATCATCCGCGCCGATAGTCAGGGCGGACGCGTCTGCCAGCTGGCCCGCTTCGGCCTGATCCCGTACTGGGCGCGCGACGCCGCCATCAGCAGAAAGACCTATAACGCTCGCAGCGAGACAGCGGCCGAGCGGCCGTCATTCAGACATGCCTGGCACAGGGGGCAGTACTGCCTGGTGCCAATGGCGGCTTTTTACGAGCCTAGCTGGGAAAGCGGTAGTGCAGTGCGCTGGCGGATCGAATTGACCAGCGGAGCGTGCTTTGCCGTGGCAGCGCTCTGGGAGAGCTGGAAGAACCCTGCCACCGATATGGCGGAGCTTTCTTTCTCGATGTTGACGGTCAATGCCGACGAGCATCCATTGATGCGGCGGTTCCATCGCCCGCGTAGCGAAAAGCGCATGGTCGTTATCATCCCGCCCGAAGAGTATGACGATTGGCTGCATGCGACGGCGGCATTCGCCGGTACTTTCCTGCAAGGCTACCCGGCGGAGCGTTTGGCAGCCGAGCCGCAACCGCGGGTTGTATCCGAGTAGCGGCAAAAGCTGTTCAGCACGCTCAGCCAGTTAGGTTGGCCGGGTTCCAGGTCGTGCCGATGAGCCGACCGATTTCAAGAACGTCATCAAGAAGCTCCTTTAAGAGCCTGAGAGCTTGCCCCATATAGGCCGATTCTTGTGAATCGCCTTCGGCGAGCCTGTGCACGGCCGCTTTGTCTAGCCGGCCGCGCACTTGTTTTGGCAACGAGGAGATAGTGATGAAGAAGCCTCTTGTTTTGCTTGGATCGGTGGCTTTGGCTTGTTCGAGTCTGGGCGCCTGGGCCCAGCAGACTCAGACTCCGCCCGGTCAGACGCCTGTAGTAGGTCAGCTCGCACCGGTACCGGGAACCGGCAACACCATTACTTCAGTCAATGCCGCTATTGCGGATCAGGTGTTTGTCGCCAACTTATCCGGTTTCTCGGAAATCCCGCCCAGGCAGACCGAAGCTACCGGGGCAGTGGCAGTCAGCCTGAATCCAGATGGCCAGAGCCTGCATTACCGGCTGTCGGTCAGTAACCTGCAGGATGTTACCGCGGCCCATTTGCACTTAGGGCGGACTGACGAGAACGGCCCGGTCGTCGTGCCCCTGTTGGGGGAGGGAGCGCCTGGTGGTGCCGCCACCCCGCCCACTGGCATGGCTAACGGGGTTATCGCTGAAGGCGACATCTCTGCGGCGAGTCTGACAGGCCCGTTGGCGAACACTCCGCTGGTCGTGCTGGTGGAGCTGATGCGCAGTGGCGCGATCTACGCCAACGTCCACACCACTCAGTTTCCGGAGGGGGAAATCCGCGGCCAGCTGCAAGGCCTAGGCGCGGATGCGGCTGCGATCTGTGACCTACTGCAGGAGAGCTCCGGTGGGAGCCAGGGCGGTGGAGGGGCGACTCCGGGCGGAACGACCGGGGGTATGACCGAGGGTACGGCTGGAGGCACAGCCGGGGGGACCAGCGGCGCAACCGCTACCACGCCGTCTGCGGGGTGATTTTGGGCCAGGGTCTGATGCAAGGCCCGATTTAATTCTTACAGCGCCAGCAGTGCTGGCATCCGCCTGACTGAATCCATGCAGCGGCACGCCTTGATCAGCGCGCCGCTGCATGGCAGCAGGCGGTTCACGCGGTCCGCTTAGGGAAAGTCGACGGTGCTCGTGGTGCCGCTGGTCACCGCCACATTGCTCGTGGCGCTGAAGTCAATGTCGTCATCGGTTGCCGGATCGTCTGCGGCCGCCATGCAGGTAAAAGCGACGGTGTAATCGCCGGCTGGCAGGAAAGCGGCATGATAAACGTAATCGCCCTGGTCGTTGGGGGTGGCGGAGGCCGAGCTTAACGGCTCGGTGGTGCTGCCGATGTCGTCTGGCGTAACGCCAGAGCCGGGATAGACATAGACGACCGGGTCGATGGAGTTGGGTACGCAGCCTTCCGCCGCCTGTGACGCCGAGATGACACCCTCAATCGCCCCAGCCGAGTTGGTTGCCACCAGCCGCAGCGTCGGTCTGAGAATGTACGGCTTGCCGGATTTGCCCGGCTCGGTTACCGACTTGCGCAGGTCGAAGTCGATGGTGAAATCGGCGAAGCCGTCTTCCGGCACGGTAAAGCCACTCACCAGCTTGAGTTCACCACTGGGAACGTGCAAAGGGTGGATGGCGCCGTCTTTGAACTCAATGAACGACTCTTCGGTATTGATATCTTCGTCGGCATTAATCAGCAGGCGAAGCTGCTGGTAACGCCCGGCCGGGATGGTGACGGCATCGAGCAAAATTCTGTTCTCGCCGCCAGTGAGTTGGAGCAGATCGATCTGTTGCGGAGTGTCGAAAATAAAGCGTTGCGGGGTCGCTCCGCCCTGATGCAGCTCGATGCCGGCGAATTCCACTACGACTCTTTCAGCGCTATCGACCGGCGCGTCGGTCAGGCGAACCGTCATCTGTCCGGTACCGCTGCCGTCGCCACCGCCACCGCAGGCGGTGAGCAGGCTGAAGGACAGGCCAAGCATGAGTGCCTTGGTATGGTTATTCATCGGTATTCCTTTTCCGTGGAGTTTTTGATCGTTACAAAGTGTAGAGAGGCACCACGGCCAGGACGTGATCCAGGTCACGACATACCTTGGTGTCGCTGCGGGACGACGGGGGAAAGCCCTTGCTGCGTTACGGTTGTTTGGCCGTCTGCGCGTTCTCGCTACCGGCAGCGCTTACTCGCCAGATCACATCACCGACATCGTCGGCGACCAGCAAGCCACCGCGGCGATCGATCGCTACGCCCACCGGCCGGCCGAGAGCGTTGCCGTCCTGGTCGAGAAAGCCGGTAAGCACGTCTTCCGGCTGGCCGGCCGGCTGGCCGTTGCGGAAGGGGACGAAGATCACCTTGTAGCCGCTGTGCGGCTTGCGGTTCCAGGAGCCGTGCTGGCCGACGAACATGCCCTGCCGGAAGCGGGGCGGCAGACGGTTGCCCTGGGCCGCGGCCAGGCCCAGCGAGGCAGTGTGCGAGCCGAGGGCGTAATCGGGAACGATGGCCTTAGCGACCAGATCGGGTCGTTGCGGTTTTACCCGCGGGTCCAGATGCTGGCCGAAGTAGCTGTAGGGCCAGCCGTAGAAGCCGCCGTCGTGCACAGTGGTCATGTAGTCCGGCACCAGGTCGTTGCCGAGTTCGTCGCGCTCGTTGACGGCGGTCCACAGAGCGCCACTCTCCGGCTCCCAGGCCATGCCGACCGGGTTGCGCAGGCCGCTGGCAAAAATCCGCTGCCGGCCTGTTTTCAGGTCGAGTTCCCAGATCGCGGCGCGGCCCTGTTCGTTGTCGAGGCCGTTTTCGGCGACGTTGCTGTTGGAGCCGATGGTAATGTACAGCCTGGTGCCGGCCGGATCGGCAATGATGTTCTTGGTCCAATGGTGATTGATGGGGCCGGCCGGCAGGTCGAGCACCGGCGTGCCCGGCGCCGTGATCTGCAGCTGATCGGGCGAATAGGGAAAGCGGATTACGGCATCGGTATTGGCTACATAGAAGTCATTCCCGACCAGTGCCATGCCGAAGGGGGAGTGCAACCCTTCCAGAAACACCGAACGAGTCTCGGCCACGCCGTCGCCATCGCTGTCGCGCAGCAGAGTGATACGGTCGGCGCTGGGGCGGTCGCCAGAGCCGGCCTTTTTCATGATCCGCTTGGCTACCCAACCACGGATGCCCTTGTAGTCTTCCGGTTTGGCCGGCGCATCGGTTTCGGCAACCAAGACGTCGCCGTTGGGAAGCACATACACCCAGCGTGGATGAACCAGTCCTCTAGCGAAGGCGGTGACGATCAGCCCTTCTGCTGGTGCTGGTTTGGCGCCCTCAGGCCAGCCCTTGGCCGGAGCGATGTTCACCACCGGAATGAGCGAGCTCTTCGGAGGCGGCAGAGTCGGGTTTGGCCCGATGCCGGCGGAG
>DASULL010000478.1:0-6198 GCA_036278215.1 Gammaproteobacteria bacterium
GGTGTTCTTGCCGTACAGCGCCGCCCCGCCGCTGAGCGGACCGGTGAAGCCGATATTGATGGTTTCCTGCGCCGCTACCGAACCGGCGGTGACCGCCAGACCGAAAGCAACACCAGCCGAGATCCGGCCGAGTCGAGTGAATACGGACATGAGTTCTCCCCCTCTTTGCGAGGTTTTATAATTAATGATTACCGCCCAGTGGCGCGGCAATCTTCTCCTGATTCGGTTCAAGACCTACTGCAGACTGCCTTTTCAGCGCATGCTTGGCAACAGTTCTGCCGAGTAACCCTCATCACTTCTCCGCCGTCCAAGCCCTCCCTAGTGCCGATAAATCAAACTCCGAACGATGGTCGACGTTCCTCCACCATCAAACCCGGGGGAAGAAGGGCCAAAGCGGCAGACAGCACGCCACTTCAGCCCACCCAACTCTCCCCCAATCGACTTACTTGCCTGACTCTCTCAGGTAGCGGGCACGCTCCACCTTGCCATTCACCACGGCTCCAACCGTGACCCCTTCGGGCTCCAGGCCACCACCGGCGTCGACCGTGTTCATCGAGTAGATGTTGTACTCCTTCGGCAGGGTCTCGAGAGCCTTGCCAATGGCCGCGCGAATGGCTTTGGGATCGCTAACCGTGCCGGCGTGCTTCATCGCTTCCGCCATCAGATAAACACCAAAATAATTCACGTAGGCCTCGGAGCCCGCATCCTTTTTGTACAGTTTGCGGAAGCGCTCCACATAAGCCGCCGCCTCCGGCGTGCCGTAGGTCGCCAGCGGCATGATGCCAACCGCGCCTTCCAGCGTCCTCAAGCTGTTGGTCACCTTCTCCATCTCATCGAGCTTGGCCTGCTCCATGACGATGAAGCCGCCCTTGAAGCCCATCTCGCGCGCCTGCCTGATCACCAACGCAGTCGGCTCGGAAGGACCGCCGACCATGATGACGTCCGGCTTGGCGGCTAGCACCCGGCCGACGCCGCTGTAGAAGTCGGCGTCCTTGTTGTAGTCCATCGGGTTGTTGGCGACGATCTCGCCACCTTTTTCCTGCCAATGCTCGGTGAAGGCCGCCGCCCACGCCTTGGCGTAATCGTGATTGCCGTTGGCGATCGCGACCCTCTTGCCGTAGCGCTCCATGGCGATGTGGCTGAATGCCTTCATGTAATCGGTGTAGGACGAAGTTAGCCGTACCGTCAGCGTATTACCGCGCTGGGTAATGGCGGGCACGGTCGTGTACGCCGCAACCAGGAAGTCCATGCTTTCGTTGAACGCCTGCAGGGCAGCGCTGCCACCGAAGTGCGGCACGAAGATGATAGGCGTCTTGTGCTCCTGCACCAGGCGGCGACCGTTGATCGCTGCTTCCGCCGGCGAGTACTTGTCGTCCAGCGTAACGATGTTCAGCTTGTACTTCTTGCCGTCGACCTCGATGCCGCCAGTGGCATTCATTTCGTTAACGGCCATCTCCATCCCGGCAAGCGCGTTCTTGCCGTACAGCGCCGCCCCGCCGCTGAGCGGGCCGGTGAAGCCGATATTGATGGTTTCCTGCGCCGCTACCGAACTGGCGGTCACCGCCAGACCGAAAGCAACACCAGCCGAGATCCGGCCAAGCCGAGCAAGGATCGACATACAACTTTCCCCTTTTGGGCTTCCAACAACATACGATTGCCGCCGTAGCCGACGGCAATCTTCTTTACTTCCTTACCCGGCAGCAGTCGTGTTTCTGCGAAGACCAAAAACCACGCTAGCCGCCGATATACGCCTTTCTGATGCGGTCGTCGTCGAGCATCGCCTCCCGATCTCCCGAGGCAACCATGCGGCCGCTTTCGATTACGTACGCCCGATCGGCGATCTGCAGTGCAGCGAAAGCGTTCTGTTCGGCCAGCAGTACCGAGGTGCCTTCACTGTTGATCTGCTTGACGGTCTCAAAAACCTGCTTGACCACCAGCGGCGCCAAGCCGAGCGAAGGCTCATCCAGCAGCAGCAGCTTCGGCCGGCTCATGAGGGCCCGGCCGATGGCAACCATCTGTTGCTGACCGCCACTGAGCGAGCCTGCGGCATCGTCCTTCTTCTCCTCGAGAATCGGAAACATCGACAGCACGTGCTCGAGCGACCGCCGCACTCCCGCTTTGTCCTTGCGATGGACGTAAGCGCCAAGCATCAGATTCTTCAGCACCGACATCTGCGGAAACAGCTTGCGCCCTTCGGGACACTGGACGATGCCGGCCTCGACGATCTGCGACGGCTTTTTCCCCGCCATGCTTTCGCCCTGGAAGCGGATGTCGCCACCGGCGAGCTTGTTCAGCCCGCTGATGGCGCGAAAGATCGTGCTCTTGCCGGCGCCGTTGGCGCCCAGCAGCACAACCAGCTCGCCGGCGCCAACCTCCAGATCGACGCCGTCGAGAGCGCGAAAGCTGCCGTATTTAACGACGACATTCTCAAGCTGCAACATAATCGCTCCCCAGATATGCCTCGATCACTTTCGGGTTAGCCTGAATCTCGGCCGGCGTGCCTTCGGCAATTTTCTCACCGTGGTCGAGCACGATGATCTTGTCGGCCAGGTTCATGATCATGTCCATCTTGTGCTCGATCAGGCAGACGGTAAGCCCATGCTTCACCATCTTCCGAATCAGCTCCGCCAACCCGGCGGTTTCTTCCGGGTTGACGCCACCAGCCGGTTCGTCCAGCAGCACAATGGATGGCTCGGTCGCCAGCGCCATGGCAAAAGCGACGCGCTTACGCTCCTCCTGGCTGATATCGGCGATCATGCGATGAGCGATGTCGGACAGTCCGACAAAATCCAGCACCTCTTCCGCCTTGTCCCGGCACTTCCGCTCCTCGCGGCGCAGCCGTGGCGTATTCAGCATCACGTCCCAGAAGCCAGAACGGGTGCGCAGCCGATGACCAACGATGAGGTTGTCGAACACGCTCGCCTGCTCAAACAGGTGCGTGGCCTGGAAAGTTCTGGCCACACCCAAGCGGGCGACATCGTCCGGCGACATCCGGGTGATGTCCTGTCCCTTGAACAGAATGCGGCCCGAGGTCGGCTTGTGAGTGCCGGCAACCAAGTTGAAGAAAGTGGTCTTGCCGGCACCATTGGGGCCGATGATCGCGCTGATCTGGCCCTGCTCGAACTCGGCGCTGACGTTGCCGACGGCGGTCAGGCCACCGAAGCGCTTAGTGAGAAGCTCGACTTTAAGCATTGGTATTGACCTCCGCCGTGGTGGTCGCCGGGCGACGCGCCATTTCCACCTTCTTGGCCTCGCTCTCCATCCGGCGCTGCTGCAGATAACCGACGATGCCGCGCGGGAAGAAGATCACCAAAACGACCAGCAACGGACCGAACACGATCATGCGGTAGTCCTGCAGGAACTGCAGATACTGACTGATCCAGATCACGCTCATGGCACCGATCAACGGCCCGAACAAAGTGCCGATCCCACCAACCAGCAAGTAGGTGATCATTTCGAAGGTCTGGGTAACGCTGCTCAGGTTCGGATCGAGGAACCGCACCGAGCCGGCATACAGGCCGCCGGCGTAACCAGCCATGATGGTCGACAGCACGAATGCCAGAACCTTGTTCCGCATCAGCCTGATGCCGAGCGCTTCCGCCAGTTCCTCGCTGTTGCGGATGGCGAGGAAAGTCCGCCCCAGCAGTGAAGTCACCAGGCGGTGCATCAACCACAGCGCCAGCACCAGCACCAGCAGAACCAGGTAGTACTGCGGCACCGGCTCGGCGAAGTTAATGGAGCCAATGCTCGCCGGCGCCGGAATATCGATCACCCCGTGGACGCCATGGGTAAGGCTTTCCCATTTCTCCAGCAACTGCCAGATGATGAAACCAACGCACAGGGTGAAGATCGCGAAGTAGTGCTCGGTCAGCCGCAGCGAGACGATGCCGACGAAAAAGCCCACAGCGCCGGCCAACAGGCCGGAAACGGCGAAAGCGGCCCAGAAATTCAGGCCGTAATCCACCGTCAGAATGCCAACGGTGTAGGCGCCGATGGCCATGAAACCGGCATGCGCCAGGTTCAACTGACCGGTGTAGCCGGTGATCAGATTCATCCCGGCGGTGGCAATCGCCCAGATGAAAGCAAGCGACATCAAATAGATGTGGTACGGATTGTCACTGATCAGCGGGAAGACGATTGCTACGGCCAGCAGCAGCAACGCACCGCCTTTTCCAAGAAGGAATTTCATAGCGGATTACCTCACACCCTTCGTGAAAAGGCCTTGCGGCCGCAACGAGAGAATCACCACCAGCAGAATGAAGGCGATGATGTCCTTGTAGTTGGTGGAGATGTAGAAGGCGCCGAACGACTCGGCAAAGCCGATAATCATGCCGCCGACAATCGCGCCGGGAATGCTGCCCATGCCGCCGAGCACGATGATCACGAAGGCTTTCATGATCACCAGATGCCCCATGCCCGGAGAGACCAGGTTGATCGGAGCGAACAGCACCGCTGCCACCGCCGCCAGAAAACCGGAAATGGCGAAGGTGACCATCGACACCTTGTTCGCATCAATGCCGACCAGAAAAGCTCCCTCGCGGTCCTGCGCCATCGCCACAATGGCGGAACCGGTGGTGGTCCGCTTCAAGAACAGGTGCAACACGATCATCAGGGTGATTGCCCCGCCGACGATCAGCAGGCGCTGCCCCGACATCATCAGACCGCCGACTTCCAGCATCACTCCGGGCAATGGGCCCGACAGGCGCTGGAAGTCCGCACCCCAGATGGCCATTACTCCGGCCTCCAGGAACAGCAATATGCCGATAGCAGCGATCTTGTCGTGAATCGGTGGCGCGTTCCGCAACGGATTGAACACCAACCGTTCACACAGCACGGCAACTATCGCCACGACGACACCGGCGCCGACCATGGCAACCCAGTAGTTGGCGCCAAGCGCGGTCATGAGCACCCAGGCGGCGTATGCGCCGACCATGTATAGGGCGCCGTGGGAGAAGTTCGGCACGTGCAGGATGCCGTAGACGAGGGTCAAACCAAGGGCAACGAGTCCGTAGACACTCCCCAAGGTCAGCCCATTGAGAATTTGCTGGAAAAAGAGATTCAAGCGCGCTCTCCTTCAACGATGCCTAAGGCCTGTTCTTTGTAATTGACCGCGCCGCACAATAAGGCGAGCACCCTGCCTGCGACCGATCCTCCTCGATGCAGCACTAGGAACGCGGATACTTTATCGGGTCCTTCCTGGCCTGCCGGAAAGCGGCGAAAGCCTTTGGTTTTGTGCGCTGCGGCAAGTGCAGCATAGCAACCAGTCCTTACCTAGACAGCGAATCTCGCATGCGTTATTGACAACGTCAAGGACGGAAACATTTTGCTGCACCGCGGCAAACCAGGACTAATCTGCAGCAAAAAACTAGTAACCGCCTAGCCCTACGTCATATCGCATCCGCAACATTTTTATTTTTGCTCCCCCTCCAAGCCATTGACTAAACCGGGACCCCCTGCGGATGCTCGCTGCCGCTGCGCATGCGGAAAGTCCCCTCCTCCATAGCGAGAAGCTTCCCTTCGCTGTCGAGAACCTCCCCGCTGCTATTGAAAATACGCCGACCTTGAGATCGCAATGTCCCAATCACCTGAATAACGCCGCTGCTAGCCTGACCAGTGAAGGTGGTCGTGAGGGAAAGCGTTACGGCGCGCCGCGCACGCCCCGGATACGGGCAATACAGACCCGCCTGGGCGCAGGCAATATCCAAAAGCGAGGTCAGCACACCGCCATGAATGACCCCACCGAGATTGAGGTGATACTGACGCAGCTCCAGCTCGAGCACCGCCTTACCCTCTTCCCAATGGACCTGCCGGCAGCCAAGAACCTCGTAAAAGCCGCGCGCCTCGTCCAGTGAGCGTATAGGAAACGCCGATTGGTTCATCGCTCTTTACTTATTCTGCAGCCTCGCCAAGCCGCGGCGAGGCAATTACGCCTCTGCCGCCTTGGCCCACTCCTGCTCCTGCAGCACGCGCCAGAGCAGCTTGCCGGTGGGGGACTTGGGCAGCTCGGCGACGAACTCGACCTGGGTGGGCACCTTGTAGGCGGCCATCTGCTCGCGGCACCACGTCATCAGCGCCTCGGCGCTCAGCGTCGCCCCGGCGGCGAGCACCACCAGCGCCTTCACCGTCTCGCCGCGGCGGGCATCGGGGGCGGCAATCACGCAGGCCTCCTGGATCGCCGGGTGGCGGTAGAGCAGCGCC
>DASULL010000479.1:0-2040 GCA_036278215.1 Gammaproteobacteria bacterium
CTCCACCAGCCGGAGCGCGGTGGCTGCGCCGTGCCGTCCCTGCTCTGCCATCTCCTGCAGTCGGGTCTTGCGGGATGAGATTACAGCGAGCTCGGACATGGCGAAGAAGCCATTCAGCAGAATCAGGAGCAGGATAACGAGCAGTTTGAGCAGCATGGTAGGGGCCGCCTGTTCCCGCGTAAGCCGATCCTGTTTATGGGCTTGGCAGAGCCGAGCCGCGTTTCGCTACCGTCCTGCAGCACCGCGTGCCAGCTCGCAGCTCAGCGTGAACGCCGCTCCGGCGGCTCGGCCCAATCGCCCAGATAGCGCAACTGGCGGCGCAGCTCGTCGAGCTCGTCCAGCAGCTCCAGTGCCAGGGCTGCTCCGGCATAATTCACCCGCAGATCGCGAGTGAGGCGCAGCGCCGATTGCACACGCCGCAGCTCCGGTCCACGGAAGCGCCAGCTATCCGGGCTGGCGCCCAACGGCTCCAGCAAGCCCTCGTCAACCATCTCTATGATGGTTTCGGCGCTGACTCCACAACTCTGACAGAGCTCGCCGAGGCTGAACTCGACGCGTTCATCCAGTACCACTCCGGTCACGATCGTCGT
Source organism: Gammaproteobacteria bacterium (assembly GCA_036278215.1). GTDB lineage: Bacteria > Pseudomonadota > Gammaproteobacteria > Nitrococcales > AK92 > JAAYIK01. Next base: position 591 of record DASULL010000479.1, read on the forward strand.
CCGTCTGATCATGATTCCTATACTCCCAGGTCGGCCCTCGGGTTCATCGGCAGCTCCTGCGCCATACGCTCATACAGGGCACGGGCAGCCTCGGTGTGCGCGGCCGGCGTGACGATCTTCAGCGTGACGTACTGGTCGCCGGGCGGATCGCCGGGCAGGCCGCGGCCCTTGAGGCGCAGTTTGCGGCCGCTCTGCGAGCCTGCCGGGATCCGCAGCTCCACCGAGCCGCCCAGAGTGGGCACGGTCACGGTCTGACCGAGCGCCGCCTCCCAGGGCGTGATCGGCAGGTCGAGGAAAATGTCGCGCTTGTCGGCATGGAAGTGTCGGTGCGGCCGAAAGCCCACTTCCAAATACAGATCGCCGGCCGGTCCCCCACCCAAACCCGGCGAACCCTGGCCGGCGAGGCGAATACGCTGGCCTTCGGTAATGCCTTTCGGAATCCGCACATTGAGAGTGCGGGTGTTGGCAACCACGCTCCCGTCCGGCGCCTGCTCCGGCACGTTCAGCGAGATCGATTGGGTAGCGCCGTTGTAAGCGTCTTCCAGGCTGATGTTGATGCGTGCCACCTGATCCTCGCCACGTGCCCGAAAGCCGCCGCGCCGCCGGCCGCCGCCACGGGCCTGACCGAACAGCGATTCGAAGAAGTCGCTGAAGTCGCCTTCGTTGGTGAAGCCGCCGCCGCTGAAGGAGAAGCCGTGCTCCCAGCCGGGTGGCGGACGGAAATCTTGCCCTTCTTTCCAGTTAGCGCCGAACTGATCGTAAGCCTTACGCTTTTCCGGGTCTTTCAGCACCTCATAGGCTTCGCCGACTTCCTTGAAGCGCGCCTCGGCATCCGGCTCCTTGCTGACGTCCGGATGATACTTGCGCGCCAACTTGCGGTAGGCGCGCTTGATGTCGTCCTGGCTCGCATCCCGGGCAAGACCGAGAGTCTTGTAGTAGTCCTTGAACTCCATCAGTGGTGTTCCTTAGTTACAGCAACATCGAAGCGGTGAAGAGCTCCTATTATCGAACAGCTTGGCCTGCGGCGTCTGCCCCGCCGCCCTCACTGGCAGCTGCAGACGTGAAAAGCCGGCAAGCCGACCCTAAGTTCCTGCGACTTACATGAGGGCTGACCAGGAGAGAGCCATGCGACGGAAACCAGGCATCGTCGTCCTTACCGGGGCCAGTGCCGGCGTCGGTCGTGCGACCGCTGCCGCGCTGGCTAAGCGCGGCTGCAAGATCGGATTGATCGCCCGCGGTGCGGAACCGCTGGAAGAGACACGCGCCATGGTGGCAGCAGCCGGTGGCGAAGCGATTGCATTGCCGCTGGATGTGGCCGACGCGTCGGCGGTAGACGCCGCCGCGGAGCAGGTCGAAACTCGGTTCGGTCCGATCGACACCTGGATCAACGCCGCCATGGTGACCGTCTTCTCTCCCGTCAGTGAAATGACCGCGGAAGAGTTCCGCCGCG
>DASULL010000480.1:0-3663 GCA_036278215.1 Gammaproteobacteria bacterium
AACGCCGCCAACCGGCTTTCGAGGTCGCCCACATGGATCTCCAGCTTGTGCCCATCCGGATCGAGAAAGTACAGCGAATCACCTTCGCTCTTGTTGTCTTTCCAGATGAATGCCCCATGCGCACAGATAATGGCGGCGCACCTGGAGAACGCTGCCGCTCCCACCGAGAAAGCCAGGTGGGTGTACTCCGCCTGAGGCCCCGAGCGCGTTTCCGCATCCAGCGATAAGCAAATCCAATCCTCGCCGGCAAGTAGATAAGCACCACGCGCCCACTTGGCTACCGGTTTGAGCCCCAGTACCTCGGTATAGAAGGAGAACGACCGTTCCAGATCGCTGACCGACAGCGTGACGTGACTGATGCCCGTGATCATGCGCGCCTCGCCAACTTGAAAAGCCAGGGCCTTGAGACGAAACACGTTGGGACAGGTCTGGCAGCCCAGTATCTAAAGCCCGCGGCACGGATAGTTCATGCTCACGATAACAGAGCGCACAGCAAAGTCGTCGATGGTCTGCTACAGGGATTGCAGGGCGTACGAAAGCGTGTTGTGGGAGGAGAGACTTAGGATAGCCCTGCTGAGCCGGAAACGGCTCAGCAGGCAGGTGCTGTGCTGACTGCGCTTACTCAGCCTGCTTACGGCTGGCGCTCTTGACGATCACCGGCTCGCGCGGCACGTCCTGGTGGCCGCCGCGGTTGCCGGTCGGGACGGCGGCAATCTTGTCGATCACGTCCATGCCGTCGACCACCTTGGCAAACACGGCGTAGCCGAAGTCACGGCTACCGTGATCGAGGAAAGCGTTGTCCTTCAGGTTGACGAAGAACTGCGAGGTGGCGCTGTTGATGTCGGATGTGCGAGCCATCGACAGGGTGCCGCGCAGGTTCTTGAGGCCATTGTCGGCTTCGTTCTTGATCGGCGCCTGAGTGCGCTTCTGCTGCATGTCCTCGGTGAAGCCACCGCCCTGGATGACGAATCCGGGAATTACGCGGTGGAAGATGGTGCCGTCGTAGAAACCAGAGTCTACGTAGGACAGGAAGTTCTCGACCGTGATCGGCGCCTTGTCCGGGTAGAGCTCGAGCGTGAAATCACCGTAATTCGTCGAAAAAACCACCATGGGTTTGCCTCCTTTGGCCTGATCGGCGGCTGCTGCCGGCAAAGCGGCGGACAATACCAAGCCGACAGCAACAAGAACAGAACCAGCAAGTTTGCGCAGCATCTTTATCCCTCTATGTCGTTGTGATTATTTTTCCCGCAGCCGGGCGATGGTTTCTCGCCGCGGCCCATGGACCACACCTTTCTCGGTGACGATGACATCGATGTATTCGGCTGGGGTGACGTCGAACACCGGATTCCAGGCCGATACCCCCTCGGCCGCCAAGCGGATGTCCTGCAACGACAGCAGTTCGTCGCCATGCCGGTTCTCGATGGGGATGCCGTCGCCGGATTCCAGCTGCCAGTCAATGGTGGAAGTCGGCGCCACTACCATGAATTTGACTCCGTGAGCACGGGCGGCGATGGCCAGCCCGTAGGTGCCGATCTTGTTGGCAACATCACCATTGGCGGCGATCCGGTCAGCGCCGACGATCACCCAGCGGACCTCACCGTGGCGCATCAGCAGCGGTGCGGCGGCATCGGCGAGCAGGGTAACCGGGATAGCGTCCTGCATCAGCTCCCAGGCGGTGAGGCGGGCGCCCTGCAGCCAGGGGCGGGTTTCGTCGGCGTAAACGTGGCTGATCTTGCCGTTGCTGTAACCGCTGCGGATGACGCCCAGCGCGGTGCCATAGCCGGCGGTGGCCAGCGAGCCGGTGTTGCAGTGGGTCAGCACCGCACCGCGCTGGTCGAGCAGCGCCGCCCCGAGTTCGCCCATGCAGAGATTAGCAGCCAGGTCTTCCTCCTGAATCGCTCGCGCCTCTTCCAGCAGGCCAGCGGCCGGGTCGTGCCCCACCGTCTGCATCCGCTCGCGCATACGCTGCAGCGCCCAGAACAGGTTGACCGCGGTTGGCCGCGACGTGGCCAGCAAGGCGATCCGCGGCTCGATCAGATCGCGCCAACGGCCCGCGTCCTCGGCCTGCGCTTCCTGCGCCGCCAGCACCACGCCGTAAGCGGCGGCAATACCAATGGCGGGTGCGCCGCGCACTACCATGTCGCGGATGGCGTCCGCCACCTCCGCAGCGGTTCGGCATTCGACATAGCGCACCTGGGCGGGCAAGGCGCGCTGGTCCAGCAGCACCAGTCCCTGCGGCGTCCAGCGGATCGGGCGTACGGTATCGTGTTCGTTCATCGGGCCTATCGACTCGTTAAGGGCAGCCATTCCGGCTCATGGAACGGGCATTATACTGTCGCCAAACATGGAGGCCGCCGTGCAACAAATCGACACTCTCATCAATGCCCACTGGATCGTGCCGGTCGAACCGGCCGGGGTGGTGCTCGACCATCACGCGCTTGCCATCGACGGTGATCGCATCGTCGCTCTGCTGCCGCAGGCGGAGGCGGAGGCCCGCTATCAGGCGCGCAACGTTCATGACCTGCCGGCGCATGCGCTCATCCCCGGACTGGTGAACGCCCACTCGCACGCCGCCATGACGCTGCTGCGCGGTTATGCCGACGATCTGCCGTTGATGACCTGGCTGTCAGATTACATCTGGCCAGCGGAAGGTAAACATGTGGGCGCGGAATTCGTGCACGACGGCAGCCTGCTCGGCTTCGCCGAGATGCTGCGTGGCGGCGTCACCTGCGTCAGCGACATGTACTTCTTTCCGGAAGCCACCGCCAGGGCGGCACTGCAGCTCGGCATGCGAGTGACGGTCGGCATGCCTCTGATCGAGTTTCCTAGCGCCTATGCGCAGACGCCGGATGAGTACTTGAAGAAGGGGCTGGCGCTGCACGATCAGTATCGCGGCCATCCGCTGATCAGCACGGCCCTCGCACCACACGCGCCGTATACGGTTTCCGATGCCAGCCTGAGGCGGGTGCGCGCCCTAGCGGATCAGCTCGATATACCGATCCACATGCACATCCACGAAACCGCGGCGGAAGTGGAGCGCGGCGTGGCGGAAACCGGCCAGCGGCCGCTGGCCCGGCTGCACGACCTCGGCCTGCTATCGCCGACGCTGATCGGCGTGCACCTGACTCAGCTCACCGACGCCGAGATCGCGCTGATTGGCGCAAGCGGCATGCACGTGGTGCACTGCCCCCACTCCAACCTCAAGCTCGCCAGCGGCTTCTGCCCAGTCCAGGCGCTGCACGCGGCCGGGGTCAACGTCGCCATCGGCACCGACAGCGCCGCCAGCAACAACAGCCTGGATCTGCTCGCCGAACTGCGTACCGCCGCCATGCTGGCGAAGGCGGTCGCCAACGACGCCGCCGCCATCCCCGCCCACGCGGCGCTGGCAATGGCGACCATCAACGGCGCCCGGGCGCTGGGGCTGGCCGACCAGATCGGTTCTCTGGAGCCCGGCAAGGCCGCCGACGTCGTTGCCGTTGATTTCGGCGGCATCGACAGCGCACCGATCTACCATCCGCTGTCCCAGCTTGTATACGCCAGCAACCGCAACCAGATCAGCGACGTCTGGATCGCCGGCCGGCAGCAGCTGCGCAACGGCTCGCTCATCAACCTCGACACCGATCCGGTGCTCGGCAAAGCGCGGGCTTGGCGTGATAAGATCGC
>DASULL010000481.1:0-2771 GCA_036278215.1 Gammaproteobacteria bacterium
GCCCAGCACCTTGCCGCCCAACTTCAGATACTGCCGCAGTAGCACCGGCATGCCCTTGCCGTCCGCTTCCAGCTGCTCCAGCAAGCGCGATACCTGCTCCGGCTGCTGTGGGATGGTTAGCTCCAGCCGACCGCGCCGCTCCAGCCCCTTGAACGGCCGCCGTGGTCGCACTTTGCTGGCCAGTTCCGGCACGAAGCTGTTAGCGCGCAGGAAGTCCACCAGCAGCTGCCGCGAGGCGGTGCTGTAGTCGGCGCTGATGCTGACCGGCCCGAATAGCACTTTGTAGCGCGGGTTGGCGGCAACGTAGGCGCCTATGCCTTTCCACAGCAGCAGCAGCGGCTGATAGCTGCGCTGGTATTCCGGCCGGATGAACGAGCGCCCTAGTTCCAGGGCCGGGTTGAGCTGGTCCAGCAGGCGGCGGCCGAAGCGGAATAGCGACTGGGTGTACAAGCCCCGGCGGCCGTAACGCTCGAGGATCAGGTCGGCTTGGCCCAACCGATAGGCGCCGACCAGCTCCTGCTGCTCGCTGTTCCAGATGAACAGGTGCAGGTAGTAGTTATCGTAGAGGTCGATATCGGTCGCTTGGCCAGTGCCCTCGCCGGTGGCGCGGAAGGTGATCTCGCGCAACCGACCGATCTCCTGCAGCAGGTGCGGAATGCGTTCGGCGCGCACGCAGTAGACCTGCAGCGGACCACTCTCGGTCAGCTTGTCCTGTGGCTTCAGCGCGGCCACCTCTGCGGCCAACAAGGCTGGATCTTGCGCCGGGACGATAGGCTGCAAACCGCTTTCGACAGTGGTGGGCGGTGTTTGCGGCTGCTCGCCCAAGCCATAGCAGCGTAGTCGCAGGAAGCCGAGCAGCTGCTCCGGGCTGAGCCCGCTGAGCCGGTCCGGTTGAATCGGCGCACCGAAGCGGATGCAGAGCCGGCGGCCGGCCTTATTGAGCAGCTCGCGCGGCAATAGTGCAGTGCGCAGCCGTGGGTGCAGCAGCCCGGCCAGTTGGAAGCCCAGGCCGTTATGGCCCGGCACGAACGCTGGTACCACCGGTGCGCCGGTGCGGCTGATGATGCGTGCCACCGCCGAGTGCCAGGCCGGGTCGGTGATGGCACCACGGCGCAGCTGCAGGTGGGACACTTCGCCGGCAGGGAAGACCACCAGCAGCCCGCCTTCCTGCACCCAGCGGATCGCCTGGCGTAGCGGCGTGCGGTTGCGGCGCTCGGCGTTAGGGCCGCCGAAGGGGTCAACGCCGATGAACAAGGACGCCAGTTCCGGCACGCGGTTCAGCAGGCTGTTGGCGAGAAAACGCACGTCCGGCCGGACTTGCCGCAGTAGGGCCGCCAGTACCAAGCCTTCGACCGCGCCGTAGGGGTGATTCGCCACCAGTACCGCACCGCCGGTTGCCGGCACATGGCGCAGCTCGTGCTCCGCTGCCACCGGCTCAACCCGTAGCCACTGGAGGGCGGCGGTGAGGAAATGATCGGGCGCCAGGCCACGGGGGAGGGTGTCATAGCCGGCTTGCAGCCGCTGCAGGCCAGTGGCGTGCTCTAACAAGGGCTCCAGGCGTTGGCCGAGGTGGTTCCGGCGCAGTGCACCGTTCAGCAGAAAAGGGCGGGGGCGAACCGGCTCGTTCATGGGCTCCTCGTATTAGCATTTGCTGTGAGGAGCGTAGCGAGCGGATCTTACAGTTCAGTGCCAGTCCGATGACGCCATTATGACGGCCGTAAGGCACTGGTTCAGCTTGGATATTTGACTTGATAGCGGGTTCTGCGGCAGGAGCTCTTGATCCCGCGCAGCTGCGATGATGCGATTAAGCCCCTATGAGCCGAATTAAGTCGATAATGGGCTCAGTCCGCAAGCCTTAAGACAAAAAAGGGATCAGCGCCCCTGCAAGACCAAGTGCAGCCCCAGCGTGCAGTAGATGCCGCCGGCGAGCTTGTTTTGCCACTTGGCCGCGGCGGGGTTGCGCCGCAGAAAGACACCGACCTGCCCAGCGGCGAGGGCGTAGCTGACGGTCACCGTGATGCCGATCACCACGAAAGTTAATCCAAGCACTGTCAACTGCGAGGTGACGCTGCCGGCTTCAAGACGCACAAATTGCGGCAAGAACGCCAGGAAGAACAGAGCCGATTTCGGGTTCAGCGCCTCGCAGAGCAGGCCCTGCTTGAGCGCTTGCTTCGGGCTGATCCGGGCTTCGGCCGGCAGTTCCAGGCTGGCGGCCGGTGCACGGAGCGCTTTGAGGCCGAGGTAGAGCAGATAGGCTGCGCCCAGGTATTTCATGAGGCTGAAGGCAAGCGCCGAGGTCAGAAGTATGGCTGACACACCGAGCACAGCCAGCGCCGTGTGGACTAGGTCGCCCATGGCGATCCCGAGGCTGGTAGCGATGCCGGCGCGCGTACCCGAACTGATCGAGCGGGCGACGGTGAGCAGCACCGACGGCCCAGGCAGAGCGGCATAGCCGGCAACGATGATGGCGTAGGCGAGCAGGGTGGCGGAATCGGGCATGGGTGGTGGGTCCGGTGATCTGTAGCAAAGTGAGAAAGAGGAAGCTGTATACCGATGATGGTGCGGTAGCGGAATAGCTGCGTAGCTAAGCCCGCCTGATGGTCTTTATGTATTTATTTAGAGTTCTCTACAGAGCGCGGCAGGGAGCTTCCGTCACAAGACCCTATGGGGCGGGCCTTTGTAGTCAGTAACGCTCTCCCTCTGTGGCCTCTGCATCTCTGTGGCGCACCTCTCCTGCCGGCCGACGCTCGGCCAGAAACTCCCGCAGCACC
>DASULL010000482.1:0-5554 GCA_036278215.1 Gammaproteobacteria bacterium
CGGGGCAGCCGTACAGCTACGACAATTACTTGTCCGCCAGCCGCGACAACATCGGCCCCTGCGACGGCCTGGAGCAGCTGGGCATTACGCCAACCGCGGTGGAGGCGGTCGTGCCGTCCTATCTGTCCAGCTTCAGCGCACGCCGACGCTACGACCTCTTCCGCAAGGGTGCCCGCCGTGTCTGAAACAGCCGGCCTGCGCGTTTATCTAGTCGGTGGCGCCGTCCGCGACAAACGGCTCGGGCTGCCAGTGCAAGAGCGCGACTGGGTGGTGGTGGGGGTAAGCCCTGCGGAGATGGAGCAGCGCGGCTTCAAGCCGGTCGGCAAGGATTTTCCGGTCTACCTGCATCCAAAGACGAAAGAGGAATACGCCCTCGCCCGCACCGAGCGCAAGACCGGCCCCGGCTATCAGGGCTTCGCCTTTCACGCCGCACCCGACGTTACCTTGGAACAGGATCTGCAACGGCGCGACCTGACCATCAATGCCATGGCAGAGACGGCGGACGGCGAGTTGATCGACCCTTTCGGCGGCCAACGGGATCTGGAACAGCGGTTGCTGCGCCACGTCTCGTCGGCTTTTGCCGAAGACCCGGTGCGGATCCTTCGCTTGGCCCGCTTCGCCGCCCGCTATCACCGGCTCGGCTTCCGGGTTGCGGCGGAAACCATGGCACTGTGTCGGCAAATGGTGGCGGCGGGCGAAGTCGATGCTTTGGTACCGGAACGGGTCTGGCAAGAGCTGGCGAAAGCCCTGATGGAAGCCTCGCCGGAAGTCTTTATCGAGGTGTTGCGCGATTGCGGCGCCCTGGCCCGGCTGCTGCCGGAACTCGACCGGCTGTTCGGCGTGCCGCAGCCGCCGGAGCATCACCCGGAGATCGATGCCGGCCTGCACGTGCTGCTGGCGCTGCAGCAGGCCGCCCGCCTGAGCGATGACCTCTGCGTCCGCTTCGCAGTACTCGTCCACGACCTTGGCAAAGGCACAACCCCCACCTCGGAACTGCCGCACCATCGCTGCCATGAGCATCGCGGTGTGCCACTGGTGGAAGCCGTCTGTCGGCGGCTGCGGATTCCGGCGGCCTGCCGCGATCTCGGCCGCCTGGTTGCCAAGCTGCATCTGCAGTGCCACACGGCACTGCAGCTCCGGCCACAAACGGTGCTCAAGCTGTTCGAGCAGCTGGACGCCTTCCGCCGGCCGGTACGTATCGAACAATTTGTGCTCGCTTGCGAAGCAGATGCACGCGGCCGCGCCGGACTGGCAGATCGCGATTACCCGCAAGCTGACTATCTGCGCCAGGCGCATGCCGCCGCCTTGGAAGTAAGCGGCGGCAGCTTCGCCAAACAAGGGCTGCAGGGACTCGCGGTAGCCGAGGCAGTGCGCCGCGAACGCACCGCCCGCATTGCCGCAATCAAGCAGCGCTGGAGCTGACCGAAAGACCGGCGACCGGCGCGGTTGCAGGGAATCTGCTGCGGACTGCGGATTAGCTCCGGCTTTATAGCTGCTGGCGCGCCGCCACTGGCTGCTCCTCCGGCTCCCCCGGCCCGAGCAGCCGGTACAGCCGGATCGGGCTGTGCAAGCCACGGATACGCGCCTGTTGCGGCTCGACGAAACGCAACCCCGATTCGCTATCCACCGCTGCGCGCACATTCTCGGAAACGATGATGTCGCGCGAGTGAGCGTAACCGCACAGCCGCGCGGCGAGGTTGACGGTGTTGCCGATCACCGAGTAGTCCAGGTGCTCGCCGCTACCGATGTTGCCCTCCACCACTGCACCCAGGTGGATGCCGATCCCAACCGGCATGGGCGGCTCATCGTGCTGCTGCGCGCTCTCGCTCAGACGCATGATCTCGAGCGCACAGCAGCAGGCGTCCCAGGCCATGCGCTCGCCGTCGAACACGGCCATGATGCCGTCGCCACCGAACTTGTCGACATAGCCGCGATGGCGATAGACCACCTCCACCTGCTCGCCCAGCTGCCGGCTGATGGTGGAAAACAGCAAGGAAGGCGGGATGGTTTGCGACAGCGCGGTAAAGCCGCGAATATCGGAAAACAAAATGCAGACCTCGCGCTCCAGCGGCGGCAACTGGTCGCCGACGGTGCTGCTCTGCTCGATCAGCCGCCGCAGCCGCGGCGAGATATAGCGCGCCAAGTTGCGTCGTACCCGATCGAGCTGCGAGAAGACTTTGTATTTTTCCAGCTGGCCCGTCAGCCGCGCAATCACGACCACGGGCTCCAAGGGCTTATGGAGAAAATCGTCGCAGCCGGCCGCGAAGGCGCGCCGCAGAATGGCGCCCTGCTCAAGCCCTGTGGTCATGATGATGGGGGTGAAACGATAGCGCGCATCGTTGCGCAGATGCCGGCAGAGCTCGATGCCGTCGATGTCGGGCATCTCCACATCAATGATGAAAGCGTCCGGCGCATCCTCCGCCGCTGTCAGCGCCAGCTCGGCGCCATTGGCTACCGTTGCCCTAAAACCGGCCGATTCCAGGATGCGCGTCAGTACAGTGCTCGACTCCTGGTGGCTGTCGACCACCATCACCCTGCTCTGCCGCTTCGTGTTCTCCATACGCCGCTACAACCATTCGCCCGTCACTGGACTTGGAATATATTTGCGTCACTATAACCGAAAGCGCTGATCGGAGAGAGAGAAGCCGCGTAACGGCGCCTCAAAGTCGCGCCCGAACGCCAGCACCTTGAAGCGCTCGCCCATTTCGCCGGGCAGAGTCAGTGTCTTGACCTGCTGAGCGAGCAGCAGCCCGGCGGGCGAACCGGCCGGCGCCGTTGCTTCTTCTTCCTGCACCAGATCCAACAGCCCGGCCCCGAGCAGAAACTGCGCCTGGGGCGCAAAACCGAGCACGTCCAAGCCGGCAGACACGCCTGCTTGGGCTGTCGCGCTGAAATCGACAAAGGCAGTGATATCTTGCAGCCCCGGCAGGATCAGCGGATCGTCGTGGGCGCGGTGGCGATAGTGGCACACCAGCGTGCCCATATCTCGCTGCGGATGGTAATACTCCGACCGCGGATAACCGTAATCGATAAACAGCATGACACCGCGCTTCAGCACTGCCGCCAGGCTTATCAACCAGGGCCCGGTCTGAGCGCAGTATTCTGAGGTATAGCCGTCCGCCAGCGGCGCGCCGAGTTCCGCCTGAATCTGTTCCACGGCCTGTCGCAGCGCCGCCGGCGCAGGCCGCTCCACCCAAACAAACCGACCCTCCTGCTGCCCCACCGCCAGTTCCTGCGGCACCCCGGCACGCAGCCGGAAGCGCTGTACCGGCAATGCATCGATTATCTCATTGGCCAGCAGTACGCCTTCGATCGGTCGCTCCGGCAACCGCTCCAGCCACTCGACCCGCTCCACGAGCTGCGGCGCCTTGCGCTGCAGAGTCTGGCTTTGCTGCTCCCGCAGCGCAGCGCTCACCTCGAGGATCAGGTAGCGCTGGGGCAGTCGCCCCAAGGCGGCAAGCTCAACCAGCAGATCGGCCGCCATATCACCGCTGCCGGCACCCAGCTCCAGGATCACCGGCGTATCGAGTTCCGCCAGACAGTCGGCGCACTGGCGTGCCAGAGTCCGCGAGAACAAGGGCGAGATCAGCGGCGCGGTCACGAAGTCGCCGGCGGCGCCGAAGCGGGTCGCCCCGCCGCTGTAGTAGCCCAAGCCAGGCTCGTACAAAGCCATCTGCATATAGTGGTCAAAGCCGATGGCGCTGCCGTTGGCGGCAATGGCCGCCATGATCCGCTCCGCCAGTTGCAGGCTGCTCTCCACGGCGTCACTGTCGGGCACCGGCCAGCCGCGGCGGATTTGCTCGATGAGCCTGCGCTCGCGCGATGTTTTCACAACAACTCAATCTCCACTTGCCGCAGCGGCTGAGTATGTGCCGGAAAAGCTGCCCACAGATCGGCGTAGCGCTCGCCGGTCAGCGGATGCCGCTCTCCCGGAGCCAGCTCTGCTAGCGGCCGCAAGACGAAAGCATAGCGGCGGATGTCGTCTCGCGGCAGAGTCAGTGTTGGCGTCTCAAGGACCAGATCGTCATACAGCAGAAAGTCGATATCCAGCGGCCGCGACTCACCACCCTGCTCGCGCTCGATCCCCTTGAGTATCGCCGCCAAGCCTTGTGGCGGCTCGGTCGACTCCAGGGCAACCACCATGTTCAGAAACTCGGCCCCCTCGAATCCCACCGCTGCGCTGGCGTACACCGGCGATAACCGCAGGCTGCCGAAACGGGTCGCCAGAGCGCGCACTGCGGCGCGCAGATGTCGTTCCTGATCGATATTGCTGCCGATACCGAGGAACACTTGCGGCATCAGCGTCTCCGCTCGATGCTCACCCCAACCGCCTGACAGTCCCGGATCGCTCCCGGCTTGGCGATCGTCAATCTCAGCCAGGACACGGAAAACTCGGACAGTACCAACTCAGCCACACGCTCGGCCAAAGTCTCGATCAAGCGAAATTCGCTCGCCTCGACGAAAGCGGTGACTCGCTTCGAGACCGCATAGTAATCGACGGCATCGGCGATATCGTCACTGGCTGCTGCCGTCGCGACATCGGCGGCCAGTTCCAGGTCCAGGCTCAGCGTCTGGCGGATCTGCCGCTCCCAGCCGTAGACACCGATCACCGCGTTTACACGCAGACCCCGCAGAAAGACGATGTCCATGGTCGCTCCGAAAAGAAAAATCCGGCCACTGCCGGCAAGCAGCGAACTATAGCAAACACACTCTTGACCGCGGACCTGCCAACCAAGTCCAATAGCGCGCATGATTACCACCATCTTGCTCACCCTGCTCGGCTATCTATTCGGCTCGGTTTCCGCCGCCATCGTGGTGTGCCGCCTGATGCGGCTGCCCGACCCGCGCACCGAAGGCTCCGGCAACCCCGGCGCCACTAATGTGCTGCGCGTTGGCGGCAAAAAGGCCGCGGCTATTACCTTGCTCGGCGATCTGCTGAAGGGCACCATCCCGGTCCTGATCGCGCGTGCCATCACCGATGATCCGGCAACCCTTGCTCTGGTGGGCGCTGCCGCTTTCTTCGGCCACCTCTACCCGGTGTTCTTTGGTTTCCAGGGCGGCAAGGGCGTAGCGACCGGGCTTGGCGTCCTGCTCGGCTGGCACTGGGCCGCCTTCCTGCTGACCGTGCTGACCTGGCTGGTAGTAGCGCGGCTCGGCAAGATCTCCTCGCTCGCTGCTCTCACCGCCTTCCTGTTGGCCCCGCTGTACGTCTGGCTGCTCACCGGCGCGCCTGAGCTCGTCACCGCGACGGCCGTGCTGACCGCCAGCACGTTCTGGCGTCACCGCAGCAACATCAGCAAGATCCTGGCCGGCACCGAGAGCCGCATCGGCCAGAAGAGCTGAAGACTCACCACGAAGGCACAAACGACGCAAAGGAAGAATACTTCTTGTGCCTGCGTGCCAGCCCGACCTCCACCGGCTATCACATGCCATCATTGCCAAGCGCCACAACGATAAGGCAGTGAGGGGTTAAGAGCTCTAGTGACTAAGCTCTTAACCCCGCAGCAGGAAGGATCGCTTCGTATAGAAGAAGTCTCCTCTTCCTCTGCGCCCT
>DASULL010000483.1:0-2620 GCA_036278215.1 Gammaproteobacteria bacterium
CGATGCGCCGCTCCCGTTTCTGGCTCCAGCGCGGGTGGTCAACCGCCGGATTGACGTTGGCGTAGAAGCCATACTCCTGCGGCGCCCGCAGCGACCAAGTAGTCTGCGGCTGCTGCTCCCGGAAATTGATGGCGACGATCGATTTGCTGCTCTTGAAGCCGTACTTCCACGGCACCACCAGCCGCCGCGGCGCACCGTTCTGGGCCGGCAACACCTTGCCGTAGAGACCGACCGCCAGGATGGTGAGCGGGTGCATGGCCTCGTCGATGCGCAGCCCTTCGCGATATGGCCACGGCAGACCGCCGTGCTTCTGGTTCGGCATCTGCCGCGGGTCGTACAGGGTGACGAACTCGACGTACTTGGCCCGCGAAGTCGGCCGGAAGCGCTGCAACACGCTAGCCAGCGGGATGCCTACCCATGGAATCACCATGGACCAGCCTTCGACGCAGCGCAGCCGGTAGATCCGCTCTTCCAGCGGGACGGCGCGCAGCAGCGCCTCGACGGCCATGACGCCCGGCTGCTCGCACTCACCACCGACGGTTACCGTCCACGGCTCGGTTTTCAGCAGGCCCGGCGCCAGCCGCGCCGGATCTTCCTTGCCGTAGCCGAACTCGTAGAAGTTGTTATAGCTGGTGATCTCGTCGTAACGGTTGGGCCGCTCGCTGGTGCTCAGCGGGCTCTGCAGCAGCGGGCCCAGGGGCCTGAGCTGTTCGGCCGGCGCGGCTTCGGTGCTGCCCGGCCCCAGCATGGCTCCGGCAATTGCCAGTGCGGAAACCTGCAGGAACCGACGGCGGCCATAGTAGAGCTGCTCCGGCGTTACCTCGGATTCGAGCGGATCGGAGCGGCGGCGGACTCGGATCAACATGACGATGACCTCCCGCAGAATGCAGAGAGGTCAGCTTACGCCTGTTCGGGTGCTACTAGGAACAGCGCCAGCAGCGCGCCAGGCGCCTGCAAAGCAAGCGTTTTCCCTGAGGAGGCACCGGGTTCCCGCTGCCTCGCCGCTCGCCCCCGCTTAACCGACCCAGGCCCGCGCGTTGCGGAACATCCGCAGCCACGGCCCTTCCTCGCCCCAGTCGGCCGGATGCCAGGAATGCTGGATGGCGCGGAAAGCGCGCTCCGGATGCGGCATGAAGGCCAGGAAGCGGCCGTCGCGGCTGCTCAGACCGGTAATGCCGTAGGGCGAACCGCTGGGGTTGTACGGGTAGCGCTCGGTCGGCTTGCCGTAGTTGTCGACGAAGCGGGCGCTGACCAGCTGCGACGCCGCCAGCCGCTGGAGATCCGCCGGCGCGGCGAACTCGGCCCGGCCTTCGCCGTGCGCCACCACCACCGGCAGGCGGGAGCCAGCCATGCCGACGAAGAAGATCGACGGCGAGTCGAGGATTTCCACCATCGCCAGCCGCGCTTCGAACTGCTCCGAGCGGTTGCGCACGAACCGCGGCCACAGCTCGGTACCGGGGATCAGCTCGCGCAGCATGGAGAACATCTGGCAGCCGTTGCAGCTACCCAGGCCGAAGGTGTCTTCGCGGGCGAAGAACGCCTCGAAGGCAGCACGGGCAGTGGCATTATGCAGCACCGTCTTGGCCCAGCCGCGGCCGGCGCCGAGCACGTCGCCGTAGGAGAAACCGCCGCTCACCGCAATACCTTTGACGTCGGCCAGCGTGCGCCGACCGGCCATCAGGTCGGTCATGTGCACATCGACCGCCTCGAAGCCGGCCCGATCGAAAGCTGCCGCCATCTCGACCTGGCCGTTGACGCCCTGATCGCGCAGGATCGCCACCCGCGGCCGGGCGCCGGTGTTGACGAACGGCGCGCTGATATCGTCGACGGGATCGAAGGTAAGGGTTGCGCTCAGGCCGGGATCGTTGCCGTCCAGCAGGTTATCGAACTCTTCCTGCGCACATTCCGGGTTGTCGCGCATGCTCTGCAGGTGATAGGTCGTCTCCTGCCAGGCCCGCTGCAAGTCGATGCGCGGCTGATCGATGACGACCTTGCCGCCGTGGTGTAGCACCAGCCGGTCGTCGTCGCGCAGCGTGCCGAGCACATGGCAGTGGCCGGCCAGGCCGGCATCCGCCAAGCGGCTCAGCACCGCCTCGCGATCGGCCGCGCGCACCTGCACCACCACGCCCAGCTCTTCGCTGAACAGCGCCGCCAGCGGCTCCGCGCCGACTTCGTCCAGCTCGATCTCCAGGCCGCAGTGAGCAGCGAAGGCCATTTCGGCGAGGGTGACGAACAGGCCGCCGTCGGAGCGGTCGTGGTAGGCCAGCAGCTTGCCATCGGCATTCAGGGCCTGCAGGGCGTTGAATGCGCCGCTCAGCACCGCCGGGTCGTCCAGGTCGGCCGGCGTGCGGCCAAGCTGGCGGTAAACCTGTGCCAGCACGGAGGCGCCGAGGCGGTTCTTGCCCTTGCCGAGATCGACCAGCAGCAGCACAGTCTCGCCCTGATCGCGGCGCAGCTCCGGCGTCAGGGTCCGGCGCGCATCCAGCACCGGGGCGAAAGCGGTAACGATCAGCGACAGCGGCGCGCTCATCTCGCGCTGCTCGCCATCGGCATTCCAGACCGTCTTCATCGACAGCGAGTCCTTGCCGACAGGGATAGCGATGCCCAGCTGCGGGCAGAG
>DASULL010000484.1:0-6604 GCA_036278215.1 Gammaproteobacteria bacterium
ACTCGACGCTCTCGACGCTGCGGCGGGCGTTGTTCGTCAGCAGCAGCACAGTGCAGCCGATGAGCATGGAGAGGGTGGTCAGGTCGTTGATGAATTTCCGGAATTCTTTGGCCGACTGAGCCGTTTCCTCCAGCGCGAACAGGCCGTCCAGCACGATCAGCGAGGCGTCCCGGGCGCGGCTCTCGCTGCGCAGCAGATGCAGAATGCCCTTGAGGCCGTCGCGGGACAGGGTGTCGAAGCCGCTGATGAAATAAATCGAGTCCGGCACTTGGCTGCCATCGAAGAATGTCAGCTGACTGAGGTGGGCCAGCAGCCGGTCGTGCGACTCGGCCAACAGCGTGACATACAGCGCCTTGCTGCCGGTGTGCGCGTGATGGAAGCAGATCTGGTTAGCCAGAATGGTTTTGCCGGCCCCTGGAGATCCTTGGATGATATATACCGAGCCGGGGATCAGACCGCCGTCCAGAATCGTATCCAGCCCCGGCACCCCTGTTCTCAGGCGACCGTCCTCAATTCGTCGCTGCATGATGGTCATTGCCCGTCCTGTTGGTATCGACACGAATCCACTGCCGCAACGGCAGCCGCGTGGAAAATTTATCGCGGATCATCGCCCAGCAGCAGCCCGACAGCCCGCCGTAACTCCGCCAGTGCCTCGGCCCGGCCTGCAAAGGCGCCCAGGCGTACCACCTCAGACCAGCTCCGGCCCTGCAACACCTTGGCCACCAGCAACTCCCATTGCGCCGCAGACAGCTTTGTCTGGCCAGGCGGCCGGGCGAGGGCGTCCAGCAGGCCGCGCCGCAGGGCTCCAATGGTATCGCCATAGCTGCGCTGCATGAAAGCGAATAGCGCCAGCTCCTCCCGGTCGACGGCATCGGCTAAAAGGCTGGCTTCACGCCCTTGCAGCAGCCGGATTACCAGCGTCGGCTCCAGCTCGCGCAACGGCTGCATCAGCTGATCTGGCAGGTCCCGCAGAAAGCGCCGGCGGGCTTCCGCCTGTAATAGTCGACCGGGTTCGCTCAGCGCCCGCAGCACCAGCA
The DNA here is from genome assembly GCA_036278215.1 of Gammaproteobacteria bacterium. Taxonomy (GTDB): domain Bacteria; phylum Pseudomonadota; class Gammaproteobacteria; order Nitrococcales; family AK92; genus JAAYIK01. The sequence continues at coordinate 1,038 of DASULL010000484.1, forward strand.
GAGCATGCTCGCCGCTGCTGCTGGTGCGCGTCATGCCGGCCCGTACCGGCCACAGTCCACTGTGCTGCCAGAACCGCAGCAGCGCGGCATCGCCGCCGAAGCTGGAACCGACCAGATCCAATCCCCGCGCGGCCGCAGCAGCGACCACGGCCTCGACCAACTGCCGGCCGAACCCGCGGCGCTGGCAAGCGGGATGCACCGCCAACCGCATGATGCGGGCGCAGCGCAACTGTGGGCCGTCAGCCAGCCCCAGGTGAAATGCCAGCGACTGCGGGATCAAATGACCGCGCAGGCGCCGCTCGCCGCGCCGGATAGCCGTGCCGATCTCGGCATCCAGCCCGCCCTCCAGCGCCACCAGCGCCGCGCCCACCACCCGCCCTGCGTGCAGCTGGGCATAGATTTCAACGTTAGGTCCATCGAGCAGGTGCCGCAGATCGAATGGCCGGGTGCGGTAATGCGCCTGCAACAGCAGGCCGAACAGCTCGGACAACCGGACTTCATCGCGCGCCAGCGCCTCCCGCTCCAGCAGCTCTACCCGAACCTGCCCCGGCGTTATCTGGATCAGCTCATCTCCAGCTGCGGCTTCGGCATCCAACAGCAACAGCCGGAAGCTCAGCCGCTCCACTGGATCATCCGCCGCCCAGCGCACCGGCGCCTCCAGCCGCAGTCGCCGCCAGTCCGGCGTCTGCGCCGTCAGCGCCCGCGCGAACCGCAACATGAAACCGCGGCCGGTGCCCTCATAGCCGTGCACAGTCGTGGCAAAGGCGATCCGCGGATAGTGGTGCAACAGGCGGGTAAGCAGTGGCACTGGAATAGCGGCGGCTTCGTCGACCAGCAGCAGATCGGCCGGCGGCAGCTCCGCCGCCAGCGCATCCGGCGCGACGAACCGCAGCCAGCCGTCGCCGCAAGCCAGCGTATCGCCCTGCCGCTGTGCCTGCGGCAGTAGCCGACCGGCGTGCTCGAACACCCCCTGCACCGCCTCCAGCCGAGGCCCGGTCAGGAGCAACCGGCGCGGACCCGCCGCCAGCAATTCCGCCGCCGCGATCCCGAACGCCGCCGATTTGCCGCGACCACGGTCGGCGATCAGTACCAGCGGCCGGCGGGCGCGGCCAGTCGCCAGTCGCAGCAGCGCGGCCACCGCCGTGCGTTGATCCTCAGTCGCATACGGTGGCGCAATCATCACCGGCGGCGGGGCCGGCACCTCTGCCGGCAAGGCGGGCAAAGGCCGTCCCTGCTCCACCCGGTACAACTCCCGGCTGTCTGTCAGTAACCGGGCCAGCCGCTCCAGAAAGCGGCCGCTAACCGCTTCCGGGCCATGCGGCGCCACCGCGATGCGGGCATGTTCCGGATCCGGATAGTCGGCCCACTCCGCCAGCGGCGGCGTCAGCAGCAGGAACAGCCCACCGCCGCAAAGCGCGCCGACAGCAGCACCAACCGCATCCGGGTCGAAGCCGGCATAGGCATCGACCACCAGCGCCGGCAGCTCGCGCCCTAATAGGCGCGACACTTTGCTTGGCGCGGTCGGGCTTATGCCTGGGGGAGTCCGGTTGCCGAGCCAGCCGGTCGTTGCGGCAAGACCGGTGGTTTCCAGAACCAGCCGCGCTTGTTCGAACACCCAGTCGCTGCTGCCAGTCAGCAGCAGCGCCCGTCGCTGACGACTAGCCTGCGCCTGGGCAAGCAGCCCGGCCGCCGCCTGCGCTATCGACTCTGGTTGCAGCACTGCCCTTCCTTCTTACATCGAGCCACACCAGCGGAACAGGCTCCCGCCGGCGTCGCTGGCAGGGACTGACGCTTCCCCTTGAAATCAGATCCCCTGCCCCAAGCTAATGTTCGAGCCTGTTTTACCTGCCGGAGGCAGCATCGGGTCCAGCCCGAACGACAAATCCGGCGGGAGAAAGCAGGCTCTGGACCAGCAACCGCAGAGCGTAATGCCACGCGGCCCGTCGACGCGACTTTGATCAGCGCGTCGACGGGCTGGTCCACATAACAATCGCCGTTCAATCCCGCTCCCCATACGCTAGACCCTCATGTTGTGCTAGCCTCGCAGGTTTGTCAGGCTGCTGAAACAGGTGTTTTCAGCGCGCTGCGACACTCCGACCGACTCCGTTGCATTGCATCGCCAGATCCTGCCGGCCTCGCCGCGGATCGCAACCGGGTTCTGTCGCGGGTTTCTGTAGCGGGGCCTGAACCCAGCGCCGCGACGAGGATACAGAACATGCCAGCTTATCGTTCCCGCACATCCACCTTCGGCCGCAACATGGCGGGTGCTCGCGCGCTCTGGCGCGCCACCGGCATGAAGGACGGCGACTTCGGCAAGCCCATTATCGCCGTGGCCAACTCCTTCACCCAGTTTGTGCCCGGCCACGTCCACCTCAAGGACATGGGTCAGCTGGTAATCGAGGAAATCGAGAAGGCGGGCGGGGTCGGCAAGGAATTCAACACCATCGCGGTGGATGACGGCATCGCCATGGGCCACGATGGCATGCTTTACTCGCTGCCCTCGCGCGACATCATCGCCGACAGCGTCGAGTACATGTGCAACGCCCACACCGCCGACGCCCTGGTGTGCATCTCCAACTGCGACAAGATCACCCCGGGCATGCTGATGGCTGCGTTGCGCCTGAACATTCCGGTGATCTTCGTCTCCGGCGGCCCGATGGAGGCCGGGAAAACCAAACTGGCCGGCAAAGAGGTGGCGCTGGATCTGGTGGACGCCATGGTGGCGGCCGCCGACGACAGCGTCTCCGATGCAGAAGCCGAGCAGATCGAGCGCTCCGCCTGCCCGACCTGCGGCTCCTGCTCCGGCATGTTCACTGCCAACTCCATGAACTGTCTGACCGAAGCGCTGGGCCTGTCCCTGCCCGGCAACGGCTCGCTGCTCGCCACCCACGCCGACCGCGAGCAGTTGTTCCGCGAGGCCGGCCGCGCCATCGTCGAGCTCACCAAGCGCTACTACGAGCAAGGAGACGAGAACGCCCTGCCGCGCAACATCGCCAACCGCCAAGCCTTCGAGAACGCGATGAGCCTGGACATCGCCATGGGCGGCTCCACCAATACCGTGCTGCACCTGCTGGCCGCCGCCCGCGAAGGCGAGGTCGAATTCACCATGGTCGACATCGATCGGCTGTCCCGCAAGGTGCCCAACCTTTGTAAGGTCGCGCCGGCAACGGCGTTCTACCACATGGAAGACGTACACCGCGCTGGCGGCGTGATGGGCATCCTCGGCGAACTCGACCGCGGCGGCCTGCTGCATACGGACCTGCCGACAGTGCACTCCAAGACCTTGGCCGAAGCGCTCGAGCGCTGGGATATCAAGCGCACCAACGACGAGCGCGTGCTGGAGTTCTACCGCGCCGGCCCGGCCGGCATTCCGACTCAGCAAGCCTTCAGCCAAGCCACCCGCTATCCGACTCTGGATGCCGATCGGGTAAACGGCTGCATCCGCAACATCGAGAACGCCTACAGCAAGGACGGCGGCCTGGCCGTGCTCTACGGCAATCTGGCTGAGCGGGGCTGCATCGTCAAAACTGCCGGCGTCGATGAGAGCATCCTTACCTTCGAAGGGCCGGCGGTGATTTTTGAAAGCCAGGATTCAGCGGTCGAAGGCATCCTCGGCGGCAAAGTGAAAGCCGGCGATGTCGTCATCATTCGCTACGAAGGTCCGCGCGGCGGCCCGGGCATGCAGGAAATGCTGTATCCGACCAGCTACCTGAAGTCCAAGGGCCTGGGAGCGGCTTGCGCCCTCATTACCGATGGCCGTTTCTCCGGCGGCACCTCCGGGCTGTCCATCGGCCATGTCTCGCCGGAAGCGGCCGAGCAAGGCAACATCGCCCTGATCGAAGCCGGCGACCGCATCCGCATCGATATCCCCAAGCGGGAAATTGAAATCCTCATTTCGGCTGAGGAACTCGCCCGCCGCCGTCAGGCTATGGCCGCCAGCGGCAATGCCTGGAAGCCGGCCGAGCCGCGCGCCCGCAAGGTCAGCGCCGCCCTCAAGGCCTACGCCAAGCTCACCACCAGCGCCGATATGGGCGCAGTCCGCAACGTCGAACTGCTGGACGACTAGAGCTTATTGACCACAGAGACGCAGAGAGCACAGAGGAAGACGGAGGGATAACCACCAAGACACCAAGGTCACGAAGCGCCTCAAAGGAAGAGGTTTTACTTTGCGTTCCTTCGTGATCTTTGTGCCTTGGTGGTGACTCTTAAATTCTTCTCTGTGCCCTCTGTGTCTCTGGGGTGAACACCACCCTCACAACTCCTTCATGAACACTTTGGAGTTGCGTTTGTAGTTGTAGAGGTTGCGGCGGGCCATGGGCAGGGCATCCAGTGACGCCGGCACGAAACCGCGCTCCTGGAACCAGTGCGCGGTTGCCGTGGTAAGGACGAAGACTTTGCTCAGACCGGCCGCGCCGGCGCTGCGCTCCAGCCGATGCAGCAGCAGATCGGCACGACCGCCGCGACGATAATCCGGGTGCACCGCGACGCAGGCAATTTCGCCCATGCCATCCTCCGGATGCGGGTAAAGCGCGGCGCAGGCGATGACGGTGCCGTCGCGCTCTATCACCGTGAAGTGACCAATCTCGTTTTCCAGCAGCTCGCGCGAGCGCCGCACCAGCGCCCCCTCTTCCTCCAGCGGCTGGATTAGTCTGAGGATGCCGCCGACGTCGTCGATGGTGGCAGGCCGGATATTCTCAAAGGATTGCGCCGTGAGCAGCGTGCCGACCCCGTCGCGGGTGAACAATTCCAGCAGCAGCGCGCCATCCTGATGCCGATCCAGCAAGTGCACCCGGCGCACACCCCGGCGGCAGGCATCGATGCTGCCGGCGAGCAGCCGCGCCACCGACTCCGGCAGACTGTTAGCATGCTCACGCAGATACTCTGCCGCCTCCTGCGCCGTCAGCTCCCGCAGCAACCCGCCCGCGCCATCCTGCAGCGGAGCGTCCTCCAGCAGAAACAGCAGCTTGTCGGCCTGCAGCTCGCGGGCGATGGCGAACGCCACGTCCTCAGCATTCAAATTGAACACTTCGCCGGTAGGCGAGTAACCCAGCGGCGATACCAGCACCATGTCGCCGCGCTGCAGCCGTTCCCGGATCGCTTCGGTATCGACGCGGCGCACCTCGCCGGTGTGTTCGTAATCGACCCCGCCGCGCACCCCCAACGGCCGGGCGGTGACGAAGTTGCCGGAAGCGACATGGATGCGGTAGCCGGCCATGGGCGAATTGGCCACCCCCATCGACAGCAGTGCCTCGATTTCCACCCGCACGCTGCCGACCGCCTCTTTCACGCATTGCAGAGCGGCTGCGTCGGTCAACCGCAAGCCGTTGACGTAGCGGATCTCCGCGCCCCGCTCGTGCAGCCGCGCTTCCACCTGCGGCCGCGCGCCCGGCACCAGCACCAGGCGGATGCCAAGACTGGAGAGCAGCGCCAGATCGTGGATCAGGCTGGCGAACGAGGAGTCGGCCACCGCCTCGCCACCGAAGCCGATGACGAAGGTGCGCTCCCGGTGGGCGTTAATGTAGGGCGAGCTCTGCCGAAACCAGCCTACGTATTGCGCACTTTCTTCC
>DASULL010000485.1:0-5362 GCA_036278215.1 Gammaproteobacteria bacterium
TCCAACGAGGCGCCGCCTTACTTAAGAGTCTGATTACACACATGACATCCATTTACGTCGGCAACCTTCCTTTCACCGCTACTGAAGACGAAGTTCGCGAAATGTTCGCGGCGCACGGCCACGTCGAAGAAGTCCGTCTGATGATGGATCGCGACACCGGTCGTCCGCGTGGCTTCGGTTTCGTGAAGATGGCTGCCGACGCTGCCCAAGCGGCAATTCGCAACCTCAACGGCAAGAACCTCGGTGGCCGCGATCTCCGCATCAACGAAGCGGAAGAGCGCAAGCCCGCCGCCTCGCGCTGGTAAACACCGCATTAAGCTCGGCGCCCCGCTCTAACTGGGCGGTTTGTCGAGACACCATCCAGCCCGGTAAGCTGCCATGCAGCTCCGGGCTTTTTTTGTTTTCTGGCGCGATGAAATACGGTGCGGCCTGCAGAGGAGAGGAAGAGCGAATTGACCCACCCTCCCCAGCGGGAGCGGGCCTTACCAAGCTCCTCTGCCTCTGCCAAAGCCTTCCGCGGCTTGGCCCTCCACACCCTCCGCTGGTACCGCCTCCCACACGCAGTGTTGCGATATGACGCCGCAGGCAGTTAACAACCGCTCTCTCTAGGCCCCCTCCTGGGCACCTTGCTACCACCACTGTCAGACTCCACCTCGCCAATCAGAAGTCTGTTTTACAGGGGCTTGGCCGTGGCGCAACGATTCAAGGTTGGCGATCGGGTCCGCTGGAACTCAGAGGCGGGCCAAGTAAGCGGCAGGATCATCCGCGTTCATACTCGCGACACCGAGTACAAGGGCCACCCCCGCCGCGCCAGCGCAGACGAGCCACAGTACGAGATCAAGAGCGACAAAACTGACCATATCGCCATGCACAAGGACTCGGCACTGCAAAAGTTTCGCTGAATCGTCCCCTGCCCCCAATCTCCGCTCGAGGGCTCGGGAGGGAAAAAAGAGATTGGCTTTATTCACACGACGCAACTGGCAAGTGTGAATAAAGCCAACCTCTCTTACCTGATGGGAGCAGGGCTTTAGAAAAAAGAGCGCTTCGGGAGGAACCGACCGATGTTCAAGGGCTTCAGAGATTTCATCCTGCGCGGCAACGTGATCGACTTGGCGGTGGCCGTTATCATGGGCGTGGCTTTCGGCGCCGTGGTGACCTCCATCGTCACCAATCTCGTCACCCCGCTCATCGCCCTCATTGGCGGCGTACCGGACTTCTCGGCAATTCGGACCGGGCCGATTTTGTGGGGCAACATTCTCAACGATGTCCTCACCTTTCTGATCACGGCGGCGGTTGTCTACTTCGTTATCGTCATGTCCCTCAATCGCCTCATGGAGCGCCAGCGGCCCTCAGAACCCAAGCCCCAAAGCACCCGGAAGTGCCCCGAATGCCTGAGTGACATTCCCGTCGCAGCTCGACGCTGTGCCTATTGCACAGCGCCGGTTTCCTCTGCGCCCGGCTAAGGGTGGGAAGATCACAGACCACCGGACATGATGGCGACAGATTCTGCGGTCAGCCTACGGCACGGCTGACCGCCTGCTGGACAGCCTTATGGCACCCCACTCTAAGCCAGCGGCCGCCCCCCCTTAGAGATGACGCGTCTCGGCCGGTGTCAGCCACCAGCTGTTATTGCGCCCGTCGGTGTAGCGGATGGGCGCGTCGATCAACTCCTCAGACGCGACATCGTCAAGCGTGGCAACGTGGACTGCCACATAGTCTCCGCCGATCTCTTCGACGTGCCCCCGCCCGAACGGGCGCACGCCGCAGTGGCGGCAGAACAGATGGTGCGCCTGCTGGAACCCGAACTGGTAGTCGCTGAGCGCCTCCTCCCCGGCCAGCAGACGGAACGCGTCCGGCTTGATCAGCGCGCTCCATGAGCGGGTTTTACTGCAGATGGTGCAATTGCACTTGCCGGTGCCCGCGCTGAGATCGATGTCCGCCTCGTACCGGACCGCGCCGCAGTGACAGCTTCCGCGGTATGTCTTCTTCATGGCAAAACTCCTGTTCCTTATTTAATCGACCTGGTTCAGCGGCGGTCTCGCCGCGCCTCATTCGCCTTCCCAATAGTCCAGGCTGCGCTCGGCTCGGCCGATGAAGGCGAAAGGCTCGGTTCCGTTCCCGGCCGCATTCGCCACTTCGGCCATCACACCGAACTTGCCCGAATCGGGGTACTCGACCAGCTCAGGAGAACTGCAGGTGCTGACGGCGAGATAACGCAATTCCACCTGCCCGGTGTTGATAATCTGGTGAGCTGTGCTCTTGCCTCCGGCGGGGCAGGCAATGATGTCGCCCTGGCCGATAGGATAGATTTGCGCGCCGATCCGTACTTCGCCGCTACCTTCGAGCACGAAGAACATTTCTTCATTGACCTGATGGTTGTGGAACGGGAAGGCTCGCTTGCCCGGCGCCACGGCGGTGATGTTGTAGCCCAGCTTTTTAGCGCCGATCAGCGGCCCGATGCGGGCTATCCGCGCATCGAATCGTTCGGCAGCCGGACCGGTGGCGGACAATGCTGGCGGACGCGGCTGCAGTTCGACATCGGCAATATTGATCACCGGTCGCTTCATGCACTGTTTTCCTCGTGTTGTTGCTATCTCGCGCAGAGGAAAACAGCCTAGGCCCTAATTAGGGCAGAACACGTCCTAATCTAAAACTATATTGCTCGCTATGAACCGCCCGACTACCCGCGTACTCGCCCTGCTGGAACTGCTGCAGACTCACGGCCGCATGAGCGGCACGGAGCTGGCCAGGCGGCTGGAAGTCAATCCTCGCACTCTGCGCCGCTACATCCGCACGCTGGAAGACATTGGCATTCCCATCACAACCGAGCGCGGGCGTTATGGCGCCTACATGCTGGTTTCCGGCTTCAAGCTGCCGCCACTGATGTTCACCGAAGACGAGGCTGTGGCAGTTTCGCTAGGACTGCTAGCCACCCGTGGCCTCGGGCTAGTGGAAGCGGCTCCCACCGTAGCCAGCGCCCAGGCGAAACTGGAGCGGGTAATGCCGGCCGGCCTCAAGCGCCGGGTGCGGGCGATCAGCGAGACCACCACGCTGGATCTGCGGGCCGGCGTCGGCGCTGGCAGCAGCGCCGCGGTGGCTGTTCTGGCCACGGCCGCGCAAGAGCAGCAGCAAGCGCAACTCCACTATCAATCGCCCAAGGGCGAATCAAGCCAGCGCGAGGTCGATCCCTATGGGCTGGTCTACTGGCAGGGCCGGTGGTACGTGGTCGGCTTCTGCCATCTGCGGCAGGAGTTGCGCTCGTTCCGGCTGGACCGGGTGGCCACCGTTCACCTGTCTACCGCGCGCTTCACCAAGCCCAAAGGCTTTAACGCCGCCAGCTACCTCAAAGCCAGCATCGCCACGATGCCGCGTTCGCTTGCGGTCGAGGTATTGTTGAAAACCGATCTGAGTACAGCCCTGGCACTGCTGCCGGACAGTGCCGGTATGTTGGAGCCGGTCGCCGGCGGCGTCCTGCTGCGCGTCCACACCGATAGCGCCGAGTGGTTCGCCCGTCGGCTTGCAGCGCTGCCGTTCGAGTTCGAGATCCGCGCGCCGGCAGCGCTGCAGACCGCCGTCCACACCCTCGCAACCCGTCTGCTGCACATGACCGAACGGGCGCTCACCCCCTAGCGAAAAGCGGGCCGGCTTACTTGTCCCGCTCTGCCAATCGCTCTCACGGGCAGTGCCGGGTATGGCAGGCATCGACGCACGGATGCGCTAGCATTGATGGTCGCTCTTCCTCGACCCATTCCTTAACACACCCATGCCCGCAGATACTGTCACTATCAATAAGCAGATGACCAGGTTCGCCAGCCACGACCAGTTATGGGTCTTCGGCTACGGCTCGCTGATCTTCAAGGCCGACTTCCCCTATCTGGAGCGCCGCCCCGCCCGCATCCGCGGCTGGCTGCGGCGGTTCTGGCAGGGCTCGCATGACCACCGCGGCACGCCGGCAGCGCCGGGCCGGGTGGTGACGCTGGTCCCGCAGCAAGACGCCATCTGCTGGGGCATGGCGTATTTAATAAGCCAAACCGTGTTGGAGCATCTCGACTTCCGGGAGAAGAACGGCTACCTGCGCACCGTCGCCGAGATGACGTTCACCGACGGCGGGCAGGCGGAAGGTCTCGTCTATATCGCCACCGCCGACAACGCCGCCTTCCTCGGCCCCGCCCCGGAGGCGGAAATCGCCCGGCAAATCGCGCGCTCGGTCGGTCCCAGCGGCCCCAATCGGGACTATTTGCTCAGCCTCGCCGAGGCGCTACGCGACCTGGGCGAGCACGACCCTCACGTCTTCGCCATCCAGCACCACCTGCTGGCGCTGGAGAAGTGCGAGTCCGGCTTCGAGGCCAGTGCCTGCAATACGGTAACGACCGGGGCGTAAGCCAAGCGAGGAAGTGGAGAGGAAGGTCTCTCTCGCGGCACAGGCAACCTTCCGGGGCGGCTGGTCGCTCTGAGCACTTGAGCGAGAGCCGGCCCGGAAGCTTTATGCGGCCTAGGCCTTTCTTACGAACTGGGATTTCAGCTGCATTGGGCCGATGCCGTCGATCTTGCAGTCGATATCGTGGTCGCCCTCGACAAGGCGGATGTTTTTCACCTTGGTGCCCACCTTAACGACGGTCGACGAGCCCTTGACCTTCAGATCTTTGATCACCGTAACGGTGTCGCCATCCTGCAAGACATTGCCGTTGGCGTCGCGTACGACCGGTCCAGCGTCGACCTGCTCGCTCGCCGCCTCCCCGGACCATTCATGCGCGCATTCCGGGCACACAAAAAGATCCCGGTCCTGGTAGGTGTACTCTGAATCACACTTTGGACATGCCGGCAGCTTACCCATGCCTTCTCCTATTTCCGGATCACCCAGCGATTTATAAAAGCGTTCCTCTAGCCGCAGCGGCCTCCAACTTGGACAGACTGTCCGGCACCTGAGTGCCTGGCAAGGAGTCCGCGCGCTAATCCGCCGCGCCACCATACCTTGCGCCATTGATCTCTGCCTGCTCGGGAACGGCGGATGTGGCCAAAGCGGAACTGGCGCTATTGCCGGTGGGGGTTTGCCTAGACGTTTCGTACCTGCTTGCCGGTCGGTCCCTATGCTAGCCGACTCCGCGCCGCCGGCGAGTCGCTGCCCGCTTTGTGGCGACGCGATCTATTCCTCTGGCCGGCTGGGCTGCGCCTGCGGGCCGCGGCCCGCCTCTGCCGGCCGGAGGTGTGAACAGGCCTCCAGATAGCCATGCGCGAAGATCGTCTCGAGCGCTTCGCGGGTTGTGCCGTAAGCATCGACTTGATCGGCCACCCAAGCCATGCCGAGCGCGCCCAGGAATAAATCGTTGGCCGTCACCGATGGGCGTGCATGGCCATGCTCCTG
>DASULL010000486.1:0-5267 GCA_036278215.1 Gammaproteobacteria bacterium
TAGCCGCTCGACTGGATCTTGGCGTCGGTCTCCTGTTCCGTGAAGGCGAGCTGCTTGATGTACTTGACGTTGTTTACACCATAGTAGCCTGGCACCACCAGTCGCAGCGGCCCGCCATGCGCCAGCGGCAGGGGCTGGCCGTTGACTTCCCAAACCAGCAGCGCATTTTCCACAGCCGCCAGCGGCACCGAACGCTCGACCATCAGCGACTTCGGATCCAGGCCCTGCGGCAGCTCCTCGCCGCCGGTGCCGGTCATAAACTTAGCGCCCTTCTCGATCCCGCCGAGGGCTTCCACCACCTTGCGCACCGGCACGCCGGTCCACAGCACGCAACCGGCCGCGCCGACCCCCCAGGGCGTACCGCTCGCCTTGTGGTCGAAAAAGGCACGGCCGTTACCGGAGCACTGCAACACGGTAGCAACCGTCTCAATACCCAGGCTCTTAAGCTCGGCCACGGTCATGGTGCGGGAATTCTTGGTGCCCTGGATAGATACTTCCCACGCATCCCGGTCAGCAACGACGGACTCGTCCGGAGACGGCACGTTGTTACGCACGAACAATTCCTGCAGCGGCGTGATGACGCCCGGCCCGGCCATACCCCGCTTCATCTCCAGGGTCTGCGCGCTGTGCAGGATCAGCGAGTCTTTCTCCTTCCACGCCACATACTGCGGAAAAGGCTTCTCTTCGGCAGCGAAAGCACGCGGGCTGGCACCAACCATTCCCATGGCGGCCATTGCGCCGGCGCTGCCGACCAACAGTTGACGGCGGCGACGATCAATCATTTCGGTCATGGCGAACCTCCCAATCGAATTGAGTTTTATCTGGGTGCAAGCTCTCACTTCCCCCGAAGCGACACTCGCCCTACTGCTGATCAGACAATTATTTTAGGGGAACCTGATGATGCTACCTATCCCGCTTACAACCGGCAACGGCGCGGCGGCGCTGTACAGTCGGATAGGCAGGAGACCTACCGCCGGCTTACAGACTTACGCTGCAATCATAGAGGACCGATCTAGGATACACTGTGTCGACGTCGGGCTTCGCTAATTTATTTAACCAGTTGTTCATATTGGCTTTTTCATGTCCTGCAGACCAATGCGTTCGCGTTCGCGCGACATCCAAGCCAGCGATTGACCATTCCTCATGCTCAGTGCTGCCGATATCGAAGCCCTGCTGGTCACGCTGCGCCTCGCCACCGTCACCACCCTGATCCTGCTGGTGATCGGCACGCCGCTGGCGTGGTCGCTGGCGCACGTACGCTTTCGCGGCAAGGCGGTGCTGGAGGCGATAGTAGCGCTGCCGCTGGTACTGCCACCGACCGTGCTCGGCTTCTACCTGCTGCTGGCGCTGGGGCCGGAAGGGCCGATCGGCCGGCTGATGCTCGCGCTCGGCGGACAGCCGTTGGTGTTCACTTTTTCCGGGCTGGTGATCGGTTCGGTCATCTACTCGCTGCCCTTCGTGGTGCAGCCGCTGCAGAACGCATTCAATTTGATCGGTCGTGCACCATTGGAGGCTGCCGCCACCCTCCGCGCCTCGCCGCTGGATCGGTTTTTCACGGTCGCCGTACCGCTTGCCCGCCGCGGCTTCGTCACCGCCACTACCCTCGGCTTTGCTCATACCTTGGGCGAGTTCGGCGTGGTGCTGATGCTAGGCGGCAACATCCCCGGCCGGACGCAGGTGGTGTCGATCGCCATCTACGACCATGTCGAGACGCTGGACTACGGCAGCGCCCACGCGCTGGCCGGCACCCTGCTGCTCTCCTCCTTTCTGCTGCTGTTCATCGTCTACGCCGTGAACCGCCGCATCGGCGTGGTCAAGACATGAGCCTGTCGGCCGCCTTCCGCTACCGCCAGGGCCAGTTCGAGCTGGATGTGGCGCTGGATCTGCCGGTCGGCATTACTGGGCTGTTCGGCCCGTCCGGCTGCGGCAAGAGCACTTTGCTGCGCTGTCTGGCCGGTCTGGTCCGTGCTGCCGGCCATTGCAGCGTTAGCGGCGAGCCGTGGCAGGATGACCGCAGCGGCCTGTTCCTGCCCCCGCACCGGCGCGCTATCGGGCTGGTCTTTCAGGACGCGCGCCTGTTCGATCATCTCGACATCGCCGGCAACCTGCGCTACGCGGCCCGTCGCTCCGGCACGCAGGCACAGCTTGAAGATATCGTCGCCCTGTTCGATCTTGGTCCGCTGCTGCGCCGCCGGGGAGTAACCCTGTCCGGCGGTGAGCGGCAGCGGGTGGCGCTAGCCCGCGCTCTGCTGACTCAGCCGCGGCTGCTGTTGCTGGACGAGCCACTGGCCGCCCTGGACCAGGCCCGCAAGGCGGAGATCCTTCCCTACCTGGAGCGCCTGCAGTCGCAGCTACAGATCCCGGTGGTCTACGTCACCCACAGTCTGGACGAGGTGATCCGGCTCACCGACCGGATCGCCCTGATGGAAAACGGCCGCATCACGGTAACCGGCCCGATGCACGAACTGCTGGCCCGGCTGGACCTCCCCCTGGCGCAGCGCCTCGACGCCAGCGTGGTGCTCGAGGCGCGGGTCGAGGAGCATCGGCCCGAGCATCATCTGACCGCCTTACGGATAGAGGCAGGGCGGCTTTGGACGCCAGCGCTGGAGCTGCCGGTCGGCGCCCCTGCCCGGCTGCGGATTGAAGCACGCGACGTCAGCCTGACCTTGGATCGACCGAGCCGGACCTCGATTCTGAATATCCTGCCGGTAACGGTCAGCGAGATCGCGCCCCACGAGCCGGGGCAGTGCATGGTGCGCCTGGCGCTGGGTGAGACGCCGCTGCTCGCTCGCCTCGCGGAGCGGTCGGTACACGAGCTTGGGCTGGCCCCGGCAATGCCCGTGTTCGCGCAGATCAAGAACGTCACTCTGGCTTAGCGCCTATTTCAGTCGCCCCGCCGGCCTTCAGGCCGCATCCCCTCCAGCTGCCGAGGATCCATCGATCAAATCGCGCAAGCGGTCACGCAGCGGGCTGCGGCGGGGGAAGTGGGCGCGGAGAAACTCCATCTGGTCGGCGAGGATACGGCGGCCCTGCAGGTAAACGTACTCGGCATGGGTCGGCACGAAGGGCACCGCCAGCAACTGCAATCCGCACTCCTCGGGGAAGCGGGCCCCTTTGAAGTTGTTACACGGCTTACAGGCGGCGACGACGTTATTCCAGGCGTCTCTCCCACCCCGGCTGATCGGCGTGATGTGGTCGCGCGACAACAGACTGTCGGGGAAGCGGCGACCGCAATACAGGCAGAAGTGATCGTCGCGGCGGAACAAGGCTTTGTTGTTCAGCGGCGGTACATAGGAGGCATGGCCCTTGAGCGAGGCCTGTATCGAGCCTTGGGTAGCGACAATGGAGTTCAGCTCGATGACGCTGCGGCGGCCGGTACGGGCGTTGATGCCGCCGCGAATGCAGTAAAGCGGGCGACCGCAGGTGTAGGCCACCTCTTCGAGGTAGTACAGGCGCACGGCGTCCTGGTAGGTGATCCACTCCAGCGGCATCCCTGAGACGTCGGTGCGCAGGATTTGGTGCTCCAGTTCCGGCACGACTCCTCCATGCCCAAAGCAGCAGGCTGATGGCACGACGCTTACGGGCACCCGACAATTTATGCGGAATCGCTAGTAAAACGCAATGCATGCGTTCAGTGCAGCCGAACCCGCAGGCGCGACCCAATGCAGCGAAAGCGAACAACGGTTCGCGTTTGCGCACAACCGGAGTTCCGGTAGTATGCCGTGTTCTGCGGCGAGAAGGCCTCACCGCAAGCAAAAGACCCATGCCAAGTCAAGGCCGCCGCGCCGGCGGCCTTGCTGAGACTGTTTACCCGTGGGGGGAGAAGAATGGCAATACGTGTAGGCGTGCCGAAGGAAACGCAGGAGGGGGAGCGCCGGGTCGCGCTCGTTCCCAGCATCCTCAAGCAGCTGGACAAACTCGGCGTCGAGGTGCTATTGGAAAAGGGCGCCGGCCGGGACAGCGGCTTCGACGACGACGCCTATGAGGGCGTAACCTTGGCTGAGAGCGCTGACCAAGTGTATGCGCAGGCCGATGTCGTTCTTAAGGTGCAGCCGCCGACTGTGGCCGAGGTCGGCAAGCTGAAAGAAGGCAGTGTGCTGATCGGCTTTCTCGCGCCCCATACCGGCGACGAGCGCATTCGCGCGCTGCAAGAGCGCAAGACCACCGCGCTGTCCATGGAACTAGTGCCGCGGATCTCGCGGGCGCAGTCGATCGACGCGCTGTCCTCGCAGGGCAATATCGCCGGCTACAAGGCCGTCCTCATGGCTGCCAGCCTGTCCGGCCGGCTGTTCCCGATGCTGACCACCGCCGCCGGCACTATCCGGCCGGCCAAAGTCGTGGTAATCGGTGCCGGTGTCGCCGGGCTGCAGGCAATCGCCACCGCCCGTCGCCTCGGCGCCATCGTCGAGGCCTATGACGTACGCGCTGCCACCAAGGAGCAGTGCGAATCGCTGGGCGCCAAATTCATCGACACCGGGGTAACGGCGGAAGGCGCCGGCGGTTATGCCCGCGAGCTGACCGCTGAAGAGAAGGCGCAGCAGGCGAAAGTGCTGGCTGACCATATCGCCCAGGCCGACGCCGTTATCAGCACCGCCGCCATCCCTGGCCGACCGGCACCGAAGATCATCGACACGGCGACGGTGGAGCGCATGAAGCGCGGCGCCATCATCGTCGACCTGGCGGCCGAAACCGGCGGCAATTGCGAGCTGACCCGGGCCGGTGAGACGGTCGATCACAACGGCGTGCTGATTCATGGCCCGTGCAATGTGCCATCGACGGTGGCGGTGCACGCCAGCGAAATGTACGCCCGCAACCTCTACAACCTGCTGGCCCTGCTCGTTAAAGACGGCGAGCTCAACCTGAACTTCGACGACGAAGTCATCCGCGACAGCTGCCTGACGCACGCCGGCGAAGTGCGCCACGAGCCCGCCCGCCAGCGCCTGCAAGGAGACAACTGACATGGTGATCGAAGGCTATACGGCGCTGTACATCTTCATGCTCGCCGCCATCGCCGGTTACGAGGTCATCGCCCGCGTGCCGGTGATCCTGCACACGCCGCTGATGTCCGGCTCCAACTTCGTCCACGGCATCGTCGTGGTCGGCGCTATCGTCGCGCTGGGCCACGCCAACGGCTTCTGGGAGCTCCTGATCGGCTTCATCGCCGTGCTGCTGGCCACCGGCAATGCCGTCGGCGGCTATGTGGTAACCGAGCGCATGCTCGAGATGTTCAAGAGCAGCAAGCAGTAACGGGGGCCGATGGTGAGCAC
>DASULL010000487.1:0-6475 GCA_036278215.1 Gammaproteobacteria bacterium
CACCTTGCTCCTGAATCACCAGGCCGGCTCGTATTTTTTCCTCGGCGAACTGTTCACCGACTTGCCGCTGCCGATCGATGCGCCAAACAGTCAAAATCTATGTGGCAGCTGCCGCGCCTGCCTGACGGCCTGTCCGACGGAAGCAATCGTCGCACCGTATCAGCTCGACGCCCGCCGTTGTATCTCCTATCTCACCATCGAGTCGCATGAGGCCATCCCAGAGGAGCTGCGCCCCCTGATCGGCAACCGCGTGTTCGGCTGCGACGATTGCCAGACGAGTTGTCCGTGGAACAAATTTGCCCGAATTGCTGCCGAGCCGGACTTCCGCACTCGCCACCAGCTCAACCGCTCCACGCTGATTGAGTTGTTTCTCTGGTCGGAGGAAACTTTCCTGGCCCGCACCGAGGGCTCGGCCATCCGCCGGCTGGGCCATGTCCGCTGGCTGCGCAACCTCGCCGTCGCGCTCGGCAACGGCGAACCGTCGGCCGAGGCAACCGCCGCCTTGCAAAAACGACTGGCTCATCCAGCCGAACTGGTCCGCGAGCATGTCCGCTGGGCACTGGCAAGACTGGAAGGGAAAAACGCCGGCCGCGAGAACGCAGAGGCCGGAAAAAAACAAAACCAGGATCCGCCACCAAGGCCTGAAAGCTAACAGGACTGGCTAAGCCGGGCTTTCCTGCCCTTCCGCGACGTCTTCCTGCTTCCCGCCTCGCCAGGCCCGATAACGCTCCACCAGCCCCCGGGTGGAAGAGTCATGGGCGGTCAGGCCGACACCATCGCGCAGGGCGGGGAGCAGACTGTCGGCAAGACGCTTGCCCAGCTCCACGCCCCATTGGTCGAAAGCATTCAGTCGCCAGATTACCGACTGAGTAAACACCTTGTGCTCATACAGCGCGATCAGCATGCCGAGCAGACGAGGCGACAGCTCCCGCAGCAGAATGGTGGTGGTCGGCCGATTGCCGGGGAAAACACGAAACGGCAACAGAGCGTCGATCCGCTCGGCCGCCAAGCCCTCTTTTGCCAACTGCTGCCGGCCCTCGTCCGCATTCTGGCCGCGCATTAACGCTTCCGTCTGGGCAAACAAATTGGCCATGAGCTGCTCATGCAGCTCCTCATAACCGGCCACAGGCTCGGCAATGCCGATGAAATCGGCCGGCACCGGCTGAGTGCCCTGGTGCAGCGCCTGGAAGAACGCATGCTGGCCAACGGTCCCGGTCTGACCCCAGAGCACTGGAGCCGTCGCGTAGTCGACGCAGTTACCGTCGCGGTCGACCGATTTACCGTTGCTCTCCATCTCCAGCTGTTCGAGATAGGCCGGCAAGACGCGCAAACGCTCGCTGTAGGGAATCACAGCGTGGGTCGCGAGCCCCATGAAATTGACGTACCAGATGCCGAGCACCCCTAGCAGAACCGGCAAATTCCGCTCCAGCGGCGCGCCCTGGAAGTGGTCGTCCATCGCCGCAGCGCCGGACAGCAGCTCACGGAACACGCCCATGCCGCAGCCGATCGCAATCGGCAGGCCGACCGCCGACCAGAGCGAGTAGCGGCCGCCGACCCAATCCCAGATCGGGAACAGCCGCTCCTGGTCGATGCCGAAGGCTTGCACTTGCTCAGTATTACTGCTGACCGCAATGAAGTGCCCCTGGATCGCGGCCGCATCGGCGCCCGACTGCAGGAACCACTGCCGCGCCATCTCGGCGTTGGCGCGGGTTTCCAGGGTGGTGAAGCTTTTCGAGACCACGATGACCAGGGTCGTTTCCGGCCGCAGCTGCTGGGTGCAGGCAGCCAGCTCGACGCCGTCGATATTGCTGACGAAATGCACCTGCGGCCCATCCTGATAGGGCGCCAGCGCCTGTAGCGCCAGCCGTGGGCCAAGATCGGAGCCGCCGATGCCAATATGGATGACATCGGTAATCCGGTCGCCGGCAAAGCCGCGGTAGCTACCGTCGCGGATGCTACCGGCCAACGACTCAATCCGGGCCTGCGTCTCCCGTACCTGCGCGCGGACGTCGACACCGTCCAGCAGCAGCGGCTCTGTCGTGCCGGAACGCAGCGCCATGTGCAGCGCCGCGCGCTGCTCGGTATAGTTCACCGGCTCGCCGGCGAACAGCCGCCGCCGCCAACCGTCCAGGTCAGCATCGCGGGCGAGCTCGAGCAGCAGCCGCAGCGTGTCCTCGGTAATGAGATTTTTCGAGTAGTCGAGCAGAAGGCCATCGAGCTCGACTGAGAAGCGCCGAAACCGATGCGGGTCTTTCTCAAACAGCTCGCGCAGCCGCAGCTCAGCCACCATGCGCCGATGCTGGCTGAGCGAGATCCACGCCGTGCTCTGTTTCAAAGCCATTGAAGTCTCCGTCCATAGAGCGGATCAATGGACATAGCATATCCGCCTTGCCTGGCAGGTACACCACAAAAGATAACCCGAGTCAGCGACTGGCGCCGACTCGAAGAACCTTCTCACAGAGATGGGGAGCCGCAGCGAAGATGCGAGCCGTCAACGTTCCGACAATCAGGCAACCTGAAGCGGGATAGCGTTACGTTGATGCGTGATCTGGTTGTTTTCGTCGCAATAGATCAAGGCGGGCTGATACTGCGCAGCCTTGTCGGCATCGATCTGGCTGTATGCGCAAATGATGATCCGATCGCCTTCCGTCACCTTGTGGGCAGCGGCGCCGTTTACAGAAATCATGCGCGAACCGGCTTCACCGCGGATAGCGTACGTCGTGAAACGCTCGCCATTGGCGATGTTGTAGATGTGGATCATCTCGAACTCGAGAATACCGGCTGCATCCAGCAGATCGGCATCGATCGCGCAGGATCCTTCGTAGTCGAGCTCGGTGTGTGTTACGCGAGCCTGGTGCAGCTTGCACTTCAGCATGGTCAGTTGCATACCGAATCACCCTTGCTGTTATCTGCGGGTTGTGTGGGACTCGTCGCATCCTGCATCCGAGACCGGACCAAGTTATTGCAAAGCAGCATAGTATTACGCGTCACGCGCCAAGGTTCAAATGCAGCTCTACGTTGTCGATAAGGCGCGCCTTTCCTAGCCACGCCGCCGCCAGCACAACCAGATCGCCATCACCCGCTGCCGGGACCGCCAGATCCGCCTGACGGCGGACACTGAAGTAATCCGTGCGAAACCCATTCATGTTCAAGCTATCCTGCCCCCAGACCTCAACCGCCGCGCAAGGTTCCCCCTGGCGCAGCCGCTCACTCGCGGCAAGCAAGGTCTGATACAGGGTGGCGGCCCGCGCCTTTTCCTCGACGGTCAGGTAGCCATTGCGTGAACTCAAGGCGAGCCCGCTGGCCTCGCGCAGGGTATCGACTGGCAGGATTTGCACCGGCACGTTGAGATCGCTCACCATGCGCTGAATAACCCGCAACTGCTGGTAATCCTTCTTGCCAAAAGCGGCGACGTCCGGATTGACGATATTCAGCAGCTTGCTGACAACGGTAGCAACGCCGTCAAAATGACCGGGGCGCAAAGCGCCACAGAGCATATCGGACAGCTCTGGCACCGACACCCGGGTACGCAGACTGGCGCCTTCCGGATACATGGCCGCCACCGACGGCGCAAATACCGCCGCTGCGCCCAGCGAGCGCAGCTTGGCGCAATCCTCGTCGAGAGTGCGCGGGTAGCTCTCGAAGTCCTCGCCGACGCCGAACTGGGTCGGGTTGACGAAGACGCTGACGACGACCCGGTCGGCTTCGGCACTCGCCGCCTCCACCAGCCGCAGATGGCCCTGGTGCAGGTTGCCCATAGTCGGGACGAAACCGACCCGCAGGCGTTCAGCGCGCCATTGGCGCACAAGGGTACGGACGTCTTCGATACGATGCAGTATATCCATGGGCTTAGAAGGCATGCTCCAGGGTCGGGAAGGAAACGGTCTTGACGGCTTCGACGTAGGCACGCACCGCGGCCTGTACGCTGGTCTGACCTTGCATGAAATCATGGGAGAATTTCGGCCGCTTGCCGGGCGTGATCCCCAGCATGTCCTGCAGCACGAGAATCTGCCCATCGCAACCCGGACCGGCGCCAATTCCGATCACCGGAATGGTCAGCTCGCGGGCCAACCGCTCACCCAGCGCCGCCGGCACGCATTCCACCACCATCAGGTCGGCGCCGGCCGCCTCCAGGACTTTGGCATCATTGATCATGAGATCGGCGGCAGCGTCGCCCTTGCCCTGCACCTTGTAGCCACCGAGCTTGTGCACCAGTTGCGGTTGCAGGCCGATATGAGCGCACACCGGAACCCCGACCCGGCTCAGGCGGGCAACGATCTCCGCTTGATCGGCGGTGCCCTCGAGCTTGACCATCTGGGCTCCGCCTTCCTGCATCAGCCGGCTGGCGTTATACAGTGCGGTTTCCACCGTGGCGTAGCTCATGAACGGCATGTCGGCCATCAGCAGCGCTCGGCCGCGGGCCGCGGCAACGCAGCGAGTGTGATAGACGATGTCGTCGACCGTGACCGGCAGAGTCGTCTCCCGGCCCTGCATCACCATGCCGAGCGAGTCGCCGACCAGGACCACGTCGGTGCCGGCCTCGTCGACTACTGTGGCCAGGCTGTAATCGTAGACGGTCAGAGAGGCGATTTTCTCGCCATCCTGCTTCATCTTATGCAGCCGCGACACCGTCACTGGACGGCGTGGCTGCGCATCGGTTGTTCCCGCGTACATACGCGCTCCTGTACTGGTCGGTAGAGCGAGGACCAGAGATTACACGCCTAACGGCGCAGGATTGAAGTAGTGGCGTCCACTGCCGATGGTACGAATGCGCTCCAGCAGCATCCGATAGTCCTGCTCGCTGTCGACCGGGTTGATGTCCCGGGTATTGACGATCAGCAGCGGCGAACGGTCGTAGTGGTAGAAAAAGCGGATGTAGGCTTCGCTCAGCCGTGCCAGGTAATCAGCCGAGATGCTCTGCTCGTAACCGATACCTCGTTGCGCGATGCGCCGTTGCAGCACGTCAACCGGGGCCTGCAGATAAATTACCAGATCCGGTACCGGTACTTCCGGCGCCAGCTGCTGGTAGACCTTGTCGTAAAGAGCGAATTCGTGCTCGTCGAGATTGAGCTCGGCAAACACCCGGTCCTTGTCGAACAGATAGTCGGCCACCAGCCGCGGCTGAAACAGATCGGCCTGCCGCAGACCGCGCAATTCTTCGACCCGCTGCAGCAGGAAAAACAACTGTGCCGGCAAGGCCGCCGCCCGCGGATCCTGGTAGAACCGCTCGAGGAATGGGTTGTCCTCTGCCTTCTCAAGCAGCAGCTCCGCCCCCAAGCTCTTTGCCAGCCGGCGGGCGAGACTCGTCTTACCAACCCCGATCGGCCCTTCGATGACAAGGTGCCGGAATTCTTGCTGCGCCATCTGTGCCATTCACCGTACCCGGAAAGTGGCGAGATAAGAGCCCGCCCAGAGCAGGCTCACTGAAGCCTGACCAAACCGTCTGCCGAACAGGCCGCAACCAGCTCGGTTATACGCCCTCGCCCCGGCACCATCAGCCCCGGCGGCGCGATCTCGGCCAGAGGATACAGGACGAAAGCCCGCTCATGCAGGCCTGGATGTGGCGTCGTGAGACGCGGTTGATTAATCACCCGATCACCGTATAGCAGCAGGTCGAGGTCGATAATCCGCGGTCCCCAGCGAATATCGCGAACCCGCCCCTGCTGCCGCTCGATCTCTTGCAATCGATCCAACAAAGTCAGCGGCTCCAGGCAAGTATGCAGCAGCACCGCGGCGTTGACGAAATCCGGCTGGTCTTGCGGCCCCATGGGCGGATTGCGATAGAGACTCGATGCCGCCAGCAGTTCTGTGTCGGCTATGGTTGCCACAGCGGCGATTGCGGTGCGTACCTGCGCTGCCGGGTCGGCGAGGTTACTGCCGATGCCGACGGCGGCGAGCACGCCGGTAGCTGTCGTGCTGGTCACTCGGAAGCCGCCGGCGGTTTCCGGCGGCGCCGGCGGCGGCGGGCCGGAGGCGCCACCTCGTCCGCCATAGACTGCCGCTGCTGATCGGAGCCTGCTTGAAATTCGGTCCACCAAGCGGCGACATCCGCTTCGACTTCGCCCACTTCGGCGCGCAACAGCATGAAGTCGTAAGCGGCCCGGAAACGCGGATGGCCGAGCAGCCGCCCGGCACGACGCCCACCGCGACGCTCCAGCCGTGGCTGCAGCATCCAGATCTCTCGCATCGGAATACTGAAGCGCTCGGGGATGCCGACACGCTGCAGCTGATCGTGCAGGGCATCCTGGGCGGCGGCCTGCAATGCCAACAGCTCGCTCATGCCTTCCCGCTCCTGATAGTCCTGGGTGGCCTCGCGCACGGCAGGCCACAGCAGGGCTGCGAACAAGAAAGTCGGCGTGACCGACTTATCTTCCAGGAGACGCTCGTCGGTGTTTTTCAACGCCCGCGAAATAAACCGCACGCCGGTGCCATGCTCGTCTTGCGTCAACGCCCGTTCCACCCCCGGGAACAACTC
>DASULL010000488.1:0-7753 GCA_036278215.1 Gammaproteobacteria bacterium
CACGCTTCGTCGCCGGCGCGATGGGGCCGACTACCCGCACCGCTTCGATCTCGCCCGACGTCAGCGACCCCGGCTTTCGCAATGTCACCTTCGACCAGCTGCGCGACGGCTATCGCGAGCAGGCCCGCGGCCTGATCGAGGGCGGGTGCGACTTGCTGCTGCTGGAGACCATTACCGACACCATTAACGCCAAAGCGGCGATTTTCGCCATCGACGAGCTGTTCGAAGAGCTCGGCCGCAGCCTGCCGCTGATGATCTCCGGCACCATCGTCGACGCTTCCGGCCGCACCCTGTCCGGCCAGACTACCGAAGCGTTCTGGAACTCGATTCGCCACGCCAAACCGCTGTCGGTCGGGCTGAACTGCGCTCTCGGCGCCGAGCAGATGCGGCCGTTCGTGCAGGAGATCAGCCGGGTCGCCGAGACCTTCGTCGCCATCTATCCGAATGCCGGCCTGCCTAACGAGATGGGCGAGTACGACCAGAGCCCCGAGCACATGGCGCGCTGGATCAAGGGCTTTGCCGAAGATGGTTTCGTCAACATCGTCGGCGGCTGCTGCGGCACCACTCCCGACCACATCCGCGCGATGGTCGAGGTGGTGTGCGGTCTGCCGCCGCGGGCCATTCCCGAGCGGCCCGTTGAGCTGCGCCTCTCCGGCCTGGAGCCTTGCAACATCGGCGCCGACTCGCTGTTCGTCAACATCGGCGAGCGCACCAATGTCACCGGCTCGGCCCGCTTCCGCCGCCTGATCCGCGACGGCGAATACGCTGAAGCGCTGGCGGTGGCCCGCGATCAGGTGGAGAACGGCGCGCAGATCATCGACATCAACTTCGACGAAGGCATGCTCGATTCCAAGCAGGCGATGGTGACCTTCCTCAACCTGCTGGCCGCCGAGCCGGATATCGCCCGCGTGCCGATCATGCTCGACTCCTCCAAATGGGAGGTGATCGAGGCCGGCCTGAAGTGCATTCAGGGCAAGGGCATCGTCAACTCCATCTCCATGAAGGAAGGCGAAGCCGAGTTCATCGCCCACGCCAAGCTCTGCCGCCGCTACGGCGCCGCCGCCGTGGTCATGGCCTTCGATGAGCAGGGCCAAGCCGACACGCTGGAGCGGCGCATCGCCATCTGCAGCCGCGCCTACAAGCTGCTCACCGAAGAGGTCGGCTTCCCGCCGGAAGACATCATCTTCGACCCCAACATCTTCGCCATCGCCACCGGCCTGGACGAGCACAACAACTACGCCGTCGATTTCATCGAGGCACTCCGTTACATCAAGGCCGAGTTGCCGTATGCGCGCACCTCCGGTGGTCTGTCGAACCTGTCCTTCTCCTTCCGCGGCAACGAGACGGTGCGCGAGGCCATGCACTCGGCCTTCCTCTACCACGCCATCCGCGCCGGGCTGGACATGGCTATCGTCAACGCCGGCCAGATCGAGGTGTACGACCAGATCGCACCGGAACTGAAGGAACTGGTCGAGGACGTCATTCTCAACCGCCGTCCGGATGCCACCGAGCGCCTGCTGGAGATCGCCGAGCGCTATCGCGGCCAGGCTGGCGCCGAGCGCAAGGCCGAAGACTTGTCTTGGCGGAAGCTGCCGGTAGTCAAGCGGCTGGAGCACGCGCTGGTCAACGGCATTGACCAATATGTGGTGGAAGACACGGAAGAAGCCCGTCAGCAGTTTGCCCAGCCGATCGAGGTGATCGAAGGGCCGTTGATGGACGGCATGAACGTGGTCGGCGACCTGTTCGGCGCCGGCAAGATGTTCCTGCCGCAGGTGGTCAAATCCGCCCGGGTGATGAAAAAGGCGGTGGCCTACCTGACGCCGTTCATCGAGGCGATGAAAGCGGCCGACGCCCGCCCTAACGGCCGCATCGTCATGGCCACCGTCAAGGGCGACGTGCACGATATCGGCAAGAACATCGTCGGCGTGGTGCTACAGTGCAACAACTACGAGGTGATCGACCTCGGCGTGATGGTGCCGGCCGAAAAGATCCTGGCGACTGCCAAGGAGCGCGATGCCGACCTCATCGGGCTGTCCGGCCTGATCACCCCTTCCCTGGACGAGATGGTGAACGTAGCCCGGGAGATGGAACGGCAGGGCTTCAAGCTGCCGCTGCTGATCGGCGGCGCCACTACCTCGCGTGTTCACACCGCAGTGAAGATCGCCCCCGGCTATTCCCGCGATGTCATCTACGTCAAAGACGCTTCGCGCGCGGTCGGCGTGGCCTCCGCCCTGCTCAGCGAGACGCAGCGGGACAGCTTCTCGACGCAAGTGCGGGAAGAGTACGAGCAGGTGCGCGAACTGCATCGCAACCGTCAGAACCGGCAAAAGCTGCTGTCCATCGAAGCGGCCCGCGCCAATCGGACCAAGATCGACTGGAGCGCCTACCAGCCGCCGCGCCCGCAGCAGCCGGGCATTCACGTGCTGGAGAACTACCCGCTGGAGCGCATCGCCGAGCGGCTGGACTGGACGCCGTTCTTCCATGCCTGGGAGCTGGCCGGCAGCTATCCAAAAATTCTTGAGGATGAAATCGTCGGCGAGGCTGCCCGCAAGGTGCTCGAGGAGGCGCAGATCATGCTCAAGCGCATTCTCGACGAGCGCTGGCTCAGGGCCTCCGCCGTCTTCGGCCTGTTTCCTGCCAACGCTGTTGGCGACGATATAGAAGTCTATGCCGATGAAAGCCGCCAATCGGTGCTGACTGTGCTGCATCACCTGCGCCAGCAGAACGAAAAGCCCGGTCAGCGGCCGAATCAGTCGCTGGCCGATTTTGTCGCGCCCAAGGAGACTGGCCTGCCCGACTACATCGGCGCCTTCGCCGTCACTGCCGGCATCGGCATTGAGCCGCATCTGCAGCGGATGCACGCCGAGAACGACGACTACAGCGCCATCATGCTGAAAGCGCTGGCGGACCGTCTCGCCGAGGCCTTTGCCGAGCATCTGCACGAGCGGGTGCGCAAGGAATTCTGGGGCTATGCCGCCGACGAGCAACTCGACAACCAAGCGCTGATCCGTGAGGAATACCGCGGCATCCGCCCCGCTCCCGGCTACCCGGCCTGCCCGGACCATACCGAGAAATGGCTGCTGTGGGACTTGCTCGACGTCGAGCGCCGCGCCGGTATCCAGCTTACTGATTCGCTGGCGATGGTGCCGACCGCGGCTGTCAGCGGCTGGTACATCGGCCACCCGGATTCCCGCTATTTCGGTATCGGCCGGATCGCTCGCGATCAGGTCGCAGACTATGCCGTTCGCAAGGGCATGACGCTGCGCGAAGCCGAACGCTGGCTGGCGCCGAATCTGGGATATGAACCCGAGGAATAAGGTCTTCGCCGCAGAGGCGGCAGGAAGCAGCAAAAGCCTAAAATGGAACCGGGCCTTTGCTGCAAAAACGAAAAACCGCCGCCTTTTCCCCTGCCTGCTGCCACAAGAGCAAGAAGCCGCTGATTCGTCGCCAAAACCCGACAGTGGCTAGGGTTGAATTCACCATCAGCGAACTCGAATATTGGCCGGCAGAACGCAACCTACGATCGCACACAGCTTCAAGCGTCAAGGAGGACGTCATGAAACACCCCTCGGTTCTGGCATGTATTCTTACGCTGGCGGCGACCCCCGCGTTTGCAGCGGGCTCTAGCCATTCCAGCAGTGCAAGCGGTTCGCCGGTGCTTTCCTTCGATCGGCTAGATGCCAATGGCGACGGCCGCATCAGCGAAAAAGAAGCGGCCATGGCGAACCTCACCTTCCTCGACATGGATGCCAACAAGGACGGCCACATCTCGAAAGACGAATTCGCGAGCGCAACCGGCGCGACTGCAAGGGCTTCTAAAGACACAATTCCCTTCGACCAAGTGGACACCAATGGGGACGGCCGCATCAGCGAGAAAGAAGCATCCATGGCCAGCCTCAGCTTCCTCGACATGGATCTCAACAAGGACGGCTCGATCTCCAGAGAAGAGTTCAGGACTGTGGCCGGAATCGGGGAAACTTCCGCCGCTAGGGCCGCCGCCGAGAAAACCGAAGAAGCTACCAGCGATCAGCAGGGCGCCACCATCGAACCAGAGAGCCCGGATCCCGGCAGCGCTACAGCCACCGGCTAGACGGGGTCCAGGGCGATGGCACTCAAGACACCGCGTTGCGACAATGCTGCGACAGCGCTTATCTCGGCGCGGCATTTACTATCTTATGCAGGGCTAGCGGATAAGGTCGACCAACCGAGGGCCTTCAACTCCCAACCAGCCGCCGCCACGCAGCATCCACAGCACCGTCTTGATTATGCGCATCTTAATATCTACGGAGTTGATTTCAGTTGGCCCGGACTCGACTAATAGGGAGCGAATCGCAGCCTGCGGTCGTGTTCCATAGTTGAAGCGTCAAGGAGGACGTAATGAAGCACACTACGATTCTAGCGTGCGTACTTACATTGGCAGCAGCTCCCGCTTTTGCGCAGAGCGGCTCAAGCCAGCCGAGCGGGATGCAAAGCGGTAGCAGCACATCCAGCGGCGGCATGCAAAGTGGTAGCACATCCAGCGGCGGCATGATGCAGCCGGGAGCGTCCGGTCAGCAGCAGACGCAGAAGTCGTTCAGTGATGCCGATACCAACCACGACGGCATGATCAGCGCACAAGAAGCGCAAGCCGCCGGCCTTGACATGACGAAAGCGGACACCAATAGCGACGGCCAGATTTCCCAGCAAGAGTTTGATTCCGCCATGGCGTCCGGCGGCGGTACTGCCGTTGGCAGCGCAGCCGGTGCAACCGGCGGCAGCTCTGGCAGCATGGGCGGCTCAAGCGGCAGTAGCTCCGGCAGCATGGGCGGCTCAAGCGGCGGCGGCTCGGGCAGTATGGGCGGTTCGACCGGCGGCGGCAGCATGGGCGGTTCGACAAGCGGCGGCGGTTCCGGCTCCGGCGGTTAAATCATCCTTACGGCCAGCACCAGTGGGTGCTGGCCGCTTCTCCAGCTGAAACACCTGTCACCTACGTAAGCGCCGACGAAGAATCACAGTACAAATAGAGAAAGCGGCGAGTGTATAGCCGCTCAACACCGCCAGATGGAGCACCAAGTGGTCCACCTCGGCTCCGGTAAGCAGCGGTCGAATCAGTTGAATAGCGTGCGCCAGCGGCAACAGCTGAGCCCCTGCAGCGACCGCCGGCGGCAGCTGATCGAGGGGAAAGAAAACCCCGCTGAGCAGCAGCATTGGTGTCAGCACCAAGGTGAAGTAATAGGTAAAGACGTCGTAGCTGCGCGCCAGCGCCGTTACTACCATAGCCATACAGGCAAAGCAGACGCCGGTAAGCAGAACGATCGGCAGCACCCAGACCGCCCGCCAGTCGGCAACCAGCCCCAGGGCAATCGCCACCAGCAGGATGGCGGCGGAATTGATCAGGGCTTTGGTACCGGCCCACAGCACCTCCCCAAGCAGCACATCCTCCACTTCCAGCGGAGCATGCAGCATGGCAGCCCAGGTCTGCTGCATGTGCATGCGGGTGAAGGCGGAATACATGGACTCGAAGCTCGCCGCCGTCATGGCGCTGGAGCAGACGATGCCGGAAGCCAAAAAGACCATGTACGGCAACCCACCGACCTCGCCCACCATACGGCCGAAACCGTAGCCGAGCGCCAGCAGATACAGCAGCGGTTCGCCGAAATTGCCGACGATCGACGGCCCCAGCAGCTTACGCCAGACGTTGAAGTTCCGCCGCCAAACCGACACGAAGCGCCGGCTCAGCCGTGGCGGGGCGATGGCTTGATCCATGGCTATTCTCTCAATTCGCGGCCGGTGAGCTTGAGGAACACGTCCTCCAGGTTGGCCGGGCGCTGAATGTAGTGCTGCGCCCCGGCCGCTTGTAACAACGCATTGCGATCATCGCTGTACAGCAGCACCGTCTCACCGACATGTTCCACCCGTACTCCCTGCAGTCGGTGCGGCTCCGCCAGCCAGGCTTCGGCTTCATGCGCCCGCAATTCCAGCACATAGGGCTCGATGTGCTGGCGAATCAAACCGGCTGGGCTGTCGCAGGCGACGATGCGCCCTTGGTCCATAATGGCGGCGCGGTCACACAGGCGTTCGGCTTCTTCCATGTAATGGGTCGTCAGGATCAGCGTCCGCCCCTGGGTCAGCAGCCGCCGCAAGCGCTCCCAGATATACTGGCGCGCCTGCGGATCGAGCCCGGTGGTAGGCTCGTCGAGGACGATCAGGGCGGGATCGTTGATCAACGCACGCGCCAGAGTCAGGCGCCGCTTCATACCGCCGGACAAGGCGCCGATGGACGCCTCGGCACGGTCACTGAGCTGGGCGTAATCGAGCAGCTGTTCGATACGTTCGGCCAAGGCCTTGCGGTTCAAGCCGAAATAGCTGGCGTAGGTGAGCAGGTTCTCCCGTACGGTAAAATCCGGATCGAGGTTATCGAACTGCGGCACCACACCAGCGTGACGGCGCATCTCCCGCGCCTGCCCCGGCACCGGCAGCCCCAGCACCTCCACCCGCCCGGCACTCGGCGGCGTCAGCCCCATCAGAATACGGAGTGTGGTGGTTTTGCCCGCTCCATTGGGGCCAAGCAGGCCGAAACACTCGCCGCGATAAATTTCCAGGTCGACGCCATCGACCACGACGCGGTCGCCATAGCGCTTCACCAGCCCCTCGGCGATTACTACCGGCTGCCTGCTGTTACTCAAAAGTCCGATCCTCTACTGGCTGGCGCTAATGCTGCTAGGATGTCGGCACGGTTTGACGAGACCTTGGGCATTTCCTATCTTCCCTGCCCTCACCCGCCGGCGGGGCTGTACCGGCGGCGACATCCCAACGGGCACCCTGGCGGATCGGAGCTGTCGCATGTCCATTTACTGGATTGTCCTTTTCATCGCCTGCATTACCGAAATCGCCTGGGCGGTAAGCCTCAAGCTCATCCAGGAGAATTTCAACTACTGGATCGTGGCGGCCTCGGCGTTTCTCACCGTGCTGAACATGGTGCTGCTGTCATTCTCCATGCGCGGTATCCCGGTCGGCACCGCCTATGCCGTCTGGACCGGGTTAGGCGCCGTCGGGCTGGTCATCGTCGGCATCATCTTTTTCGGCGATGCAGCGACCTTGCCGCGACTGGCCTTCGTCAGCCTTATCATTATCGGGGTGGTCGGCCTCAAGCTGGTAAGTTGACTGGCAGAAAATCAACGACCGCAAGCTGCTAACCACGTTGGCAAGTTATCGGCTGTAAGCCATCTACTGGAAAACTCATGACTGACAGCACGTCACAGCACTCCCCACGCAGCGGTTATTCCGGCGCCTTCCTTGTGGTCGTGGCCGGTTTCGTGGCGTCGCTGATCGTTTCTAACATCGTCGCCGTCAAGCTCGTCGAATTCGGCCCGTGGATCGTGCCGGCCGGCGTTATCGTCTTCCCTATCAGCTATATCATCGGCGACATTCTCACCGAGGTGTATGGTTATCGCCGCACCCGGCAAGTAATCTGGCTTGGTTTCGGCTGCAACCTGGCCGTGGCGGCGGCTATTGCCGGTGCCATTGCGCTGCCGCCGGCACCGTTCTGGGAGCATCAGGCGGCTTACGAGCAGATTCTCGGCTTCGCCCCGCGTCTGCTGGCGGCTTCCTTTGCCGCCTATCTGGTGGGGGAATTCGCCAACGCCTATGTGCTGGCCCGCCTCAAGGTGCTGACTGCGGGCCGTTGGCTATGGCTGCGTACCATCGGCTCGACGCTGGTGGGACAAGGCCTGGACTCGGCGGTATTCATGGTGGTGGCTTTCAGCGGCATCAT
>DASULL010000489.1:0-6353 GCA_036278215.1 Gammaproteobacteria bacterium
CGCGGCGACCGGTTGTTTATCGGCCTGCTGTCGGCGGGCTACATCCACCTGACTTGGTTGGCGCTTGCTGCCGGGTACAACCTCTGGTGGGCATTCGGATTGTCGATCATCTGGTTACTGGTACTGCTGCGCTGGGGTTAGGCGCAGCAGCGAAACATGACTTCAGTTGCCAGCGTCCCTGGACAGGGCACTGGCCTGTCGCCGGCGGAGCGGCTTGCCGCCGGAAGCAACGGCCGCCTGGCGGGCGGCGCAAGAATCAACACGCTCTACAAGGAACGAGTGAGGAGAAAGACATGGAAAGAACAACGAAAGTCGTGCGCGGCGGGCTGACGGCGCTCTCGTTGGCGGCGCTCCTGCTGTCTGCGGTAGCCGGGGCGGCAACGCCGGAAGAAATGAAGGTTGCGGAGAAATGGCTCAAGGAATTCCAGCCGTCCACGCTGTCCCGCGAGGAGCAGCTGAAGGAGCTGGAGTGGTTCATCGATGCGGCCAAGCCTTTCCGCGGGATGAACGTCAAGGTGGTCTCGGAAACCATCACCACCCACGAGTACGAGTCCAAGGTGCTGGCCAAGGCCTTCTCCGAGATCACCGGCATCAACCTGACCCACGACCTGATCCAGGAAGGCGACGTCATCGAGAAGCTGCAGACCGAGATGCAGTCCAAGCGCAGCATCTACGATGCCTACATCAACGACTCCGACCTGATTGGCACCCACTTCCGCTATGGCGACGTGGTCCCGTTGTCGGACTACATGCAGGGTGAGGGCAAGGACGTTACCCTGCCGACTCTCGACGTCGAGGATTTCATCGGCACCAGCTTCACCACCGCTCCCGACGGCAAGCTTTACCAACTCCCGGCCCAGCAGTTCGCCAACCTCTATTGGTTCCGGGCCGACTGGTTTGAGCGCGAAGACCTGAAGAAGCAGTTCAAGGACAAATACGGCTACGAGTTGGGCGTGCCGCTCAACTGGTCGGCCTATGAAGACATCGCCGAGTTCTTCACCAACGACGTCAAGCAGATCGATGGCGTCCGGGTTTATGGCCACATGGACTACGGCAAGAAAGATCCTTCGCTGGGCTGGCGTTTCACCGACGCTTGGCTGTCCATGGCCGGCACCGGCGATAAGGGCTTGCCCAACGGCAAGCCGGTGGATGAATGGGGCATCCGCGTCGAGGGCTGCCACCCTGCCGGCTCCAGCGTGACTCGCGGGGGTGCCACCAACGCACCATCTGCTGTGTATGCTTTGACCAAGTACATCGAGTGGCTGAAGAAGTACGCTCCGCCGGAAGCCGCCGGCATGACCTTCTCCGAGGCCGGGCCGGTGCCGGCGCAGGGCAACGTCGCGCAGCAGATCTTCTGGTACACGGCATTCACCGCCGATATGGCTAAGCCAGGCATCCCGGTGGTGGATGAACAGGGCAGGCCCAAGTGGCGCATGGCGCCGTCGCCGCATGGCCCGTACTGGGAAGAAGGCATGAAGCTCGGTTACCAGGACGTCGGCTCCTGGACCCTGCTCAAGCACACCGACCCGCAGCGGCGCAAGGCAGCCTGGCTGTACGCGCAGTTCACGGTCGCCAAGACCGCCTCGCTGAAGAAGACGCTGGAAGGTCTCACACCCATTCGCGAATCCGATATCCAATCGCAGGCGATGACCGAAGCCGCGCCCAGGCTCGGCGGCTTGGTGGAGTTCTACCGCAGCCCGGCTCGGGTCGCTTGGTCGCCGACCGGCACCAACGTGCCCGACTATCCGAAGCTGGCGCAGCTCTGGTGGCAGTCGGTGTCCGAGGCGGTCACCGGCGCGTTGACGCCGCAGCAGGCCATGGATCAGCTGGCGGAACGGCAGGACCGCGTGCTGGAGCGTCTGGAGCGGGCCAAGGTGCAGCCCAACTGCGGGCCTAAGCTGAACCCGCCGCGCGACGCGGAGCACTGGTTCAGCCAGCCTGGCGCCCCCAAGCCCAAGCTCGCCAACGAGAAGCCGCAGGGGGAAACGGTACCCTACGCTCAGCTGCTGCAGGCGTGGAAAGAGGGCCGGGCCCGCTAGACGCCTCCCAGCGCCGGATCACGGGCAGCCTTGGCTGCCCGTTTTCGTTAGCGGGCAGCGGTTCGGCTACTGCGGCGGCCGCACCTCCAGTTCCGACAGGCTGTGGCCGCTGGTTTCCCATTGCCGCACCCAGTGCGGCTTGGCGCCGGTGCCGCTCCAGGTCAGGCGAGGGTCGAATGGATGCCGGTAATAATGCTCCTCGGAATGGGTCGGGGGCTTCGATTCCGAGGCATAACCGGAGAGTAGATCCGCGACCGCGGTACCCCACTCGTCGGCGAGGTCCCGCAGGTGGTATTCCGTTGCTTTCGGATCGCGGGCGTGGCGTCTGCGCAGCTCTTCTTCCACCTGGCGGCGCAATTCGACGAGGTCGCGCAGAGACTGTCTGCTAAGGTTCATGGCAATGCTCCCACACGCTTTCGGCAGGTCTGGCCGAACGTTTTTCCTGACGTAAGGGCACGGCGTGCAGGCGCAAGAGGAGTGGTGGTTCGGCGCGCGAATTGCGCCGACCGCGTACAATCCCGGCGTCGACTAAGGAGGCAGCATGCTCGATCCAGATCAAGCCAAGGTAGTGGCGCATGAAACCGGTCCGGCGGCGGTACTGGCCGGCGCAGGTTCAGGCAAGACCCGTTGCACCACCGAGCGGGCCGCGCGGCGGCTGACCGCGTCCGGTGTGGCCAGCGAAGGCTTGATCCTGCTGACTTTCACCAACAAAGCGGCGGCGGAAATGCGCGAACGGCTGCGCAAGCGGCTGCCGGACAGCATCAAGCTGCCGTGGATCGGGACTTTCCACAGCTTCGGCAACCGGCTGTTGCGGATACACGGCAAGCGCATCGGTGTGCCGGCCAACGCCACTTTGATGGATGCCGACGATGCCGGCCGTATGCTGGACACCTTCCTGGCCGTGCCCTTGCCCGACAGGAGCCGGCGGATCGATGCCATCCGTCTGTACGATGCTGTCTGCGCGCACGGGCTCGATGTCGCCGATGAGGCCGACTTGCCAGCACTGGAAACGCTTTGCGGCGAGAATGGTTTCAGCGGGCATGCCCGCCGCGGCTTCATCGAGGCGCTGCGCCGCTTCGAGGCGGAAAAGCGGCGGGCCGCCGTGCTCGATTTCGCCGACCTGATCCTGCTGCCGCAGCGCCTGCTCAAACGGCATCCAGAGCTGCAGGAGAAACTGCGACATACCCTGAAAGACGTCACCGTCGACGAGGCGCAGGATACCGACGGCGCTCAGTTCCGGCTGCTGCAGCTGATCACGCCGCTGGACAATACCGTGCTGCTGGTCGGCGACGACGACCAGGCAATCTACGAGTGGCGGCACGCTCGGCCCGAGAACATGCGCGATTTCATCGATCGCTACGGCGCCACTGTCTACCGGCTGGAGCGCAACTACCGTTCCACGCCGGCCATCGTTAGCGGCGGAGCGGCGCTGGTCCGGCACAACGAAAACCGGCTGGAGAAAAACCCTTACGCAGTCCGGCAGGCGCCGCCGGCCGATACCGTTCGCCTGGTCGAATACGATGATGGCGACGAGATGGCGGACGGCGTTGCCGAGCGTATCGCCGCCGCCATCGCCAGCGGCGCCAGCCCGGCCGATATCGCTGTGCTCTATCGCAAGAACCGCCTGTCCCGCGTGGTCGAAACCGCGCTGCTGCGCCAGGGCGTGCCCTACCGGATCAAATCCGGCACCGACCTGCTGAGCTACGCCGAAGTGCGCATGATGCTCGCCGCCGGCCGGCTGGCAGCCAACCGGCGCGATGTGCGGGCGCTGGCCCGGCTGGCGGATCTGGTGCCTGGGCTGGGCGCCAAAGGGGTCGGCCACATGGTCGCTGCCGGCGACGAACCGCTGCTGCAGACCGGCCGCCTGTCGGCCAAGGCGGCGCAGGGCGTGCGTGAACTGGCGGCGGCGCTGGAAGTTCTGTACCGGCGCGGCCCCACCGAGTTGCTTGCCTGGTGCGAGGATTCGGCGCTGTTCCGCGCTTGGCTGAATCGGCGGGCAGCCACCGCCTTGCAGTCCGCCGGCCGGGCCACCGATCCACAGGAGATTCAGCAGTTCCTGCGGCCCACCAAGGCACGCATGGGTGCTGTTCAGACCGCCATGCGGAAGCGTCTGGAGAGCCTGCCCGGCGGCTCGCTGGACGAGCGCTGGGCGATAGCGCTGGAGGTGGTCGCCACCGGCACCGACGAGGCCGAATCGGACGCCGCCAAAGTCACTCTTTGCACCATCCATGCGTCGAAAGGCCTGGAGTGGCCGACGGTGCATCTATTCGGCTTCTCCGAGGGCTTGATGCCGATGGCGCGCGACGGCGTGGTCGACAACCTGCCGGAAGAGCGCCGGCTTGCTTACGTCGCTCTGACCCGGGCGCAGAACAACATCGTCCTCCACCACGCCGACCGCCTCGACCTGGGCGCCGGCAGCGGCGCTGAGCGCTTTACAAGCTCGCGGTTTCTCCAGGAAATCGCGCTGGGCCACGCCGTTGAGGCTATTGACCGCCGTAACGGCGCAGCGCCGCCGCCCGATTCCGACGGAAAAGCAACCGCCCGCGATTGGATTGCGCAGATGCGTAAGGTCATCAGCTGAGGAAGAAGTTGAGCGTCCCCAAGGGGGCATCGGCCTGAAATAGATTTAAAAAGCAACGCGTAAAATTGTTTGCGCGCCGACCGGGTTTGTTTTATCGTCCAATTCTGGTCTTGTCTGGCTTTTTCGGGCTGCTAGCGGCCATGAGGATGTCATTCCTCGTTGCCCCGGGTGGGAGAAATGGCAGCGCAGGATCAGGCGGGCGGAGCCGCGGCATGTTGTTCACCCGGGTACCGCTTCTTAAAGCCCCGACACCATGGTTGGTGGTCGGGTATTTCCCTGCTATGAGTGAAATGGGTTATATGAAGTCGATTTATGTGGGCAACCTGCCCTTTACCGCCTCCGAAGACGAAATCCGCGATCTGTTCACCCCGTTTGGCGAGGTAGAATCGGTACGCCTGATGACCGACCGCGAAACCGGCCGGCCGCGTGGCTTCGGCTTCGTCAAGATGCCTGCGGACGATGCCGATGCCGCCATCAAGGCGCTCGACGGTCAGCCGTTCGGTGGCCGCAATCTGCGCGTCAACGAAGCTGAAGACCGTAAAGGTCCCGGCGGTTTCGGCGGCGGCCCCGGCGGCGGTGCCGGCCGTGGTCCGCGCCCGGCCAAGCGCTGGTAAGGCGTAGCGTTAGGCCCACAAACGCAGGGCTCTCGTTTCTCTGAGCGCTCTGCGACGGCGCGGTCGGAGCACCGGCTGCGCTTTTTCGGAACCGGGTCCGGCTCTGTGGATTCGCTCGTCCCGGAGAATCCAGTTCATGCTCCGGATCCTTCCTTCTCTGCCGGGCTCGGCGGCTTGAGGGCACCCTTCCCCAGGGTGCGCATACGCACCATTCTTTCTGCCTACCATTAGGTGAAACAGGGCTAACCGCGCTTGACGCCGCGCATCGGCAGCGCTGTCAGCGGGTCTTCTGGCCAAGGGTGCTTGGGATAGCGGCCGCGCAGCTCCTTGCGCACCTCCGCGTAACCGGTGCGCCAGAAACCGGCCAGATCCTGGGTTACCTGTACCGGGCGTCGGGCCGGCGACAGCAAGTGCAGGGTAAGAGCGATGCGCCCGCCGCCGATGCGCGGAGTGTCCTGTTGGCCGAACATCTCCTGCAGCTTGACCGGCAGCACTGGCGTCTCGCCGGCCAAGTAATCGATGGCGACGCGCGAGCCGCTGGGAACAGCGAGATGGGTCGGCGCCTCGGCTTCCAACTGGCGCTGCTGCTGATAGCTTAGCAGCGCTTCCAGAGCCTGCTTGAGCGGGACACCGCGCAGCTGTGACAGCCGGCTGATGCCTTGCGCAAACGGGGCGAACCAGTCCTCCAGGGTTGCTAGCAGGGCCTCGTCGGAGAGCGCCGGCCAGGATTGTGGATCCAGCCGATGCAGCAGCATGGCCCTGGCCTGCCATTGCCGCAGCGCCTCGGTCCAGGGCAGCACTTGCAGGCCTTGGCGGCGGATACCTTCGAGTAAAGCAGCGGTGACGGCGGCAGGGTCCGGCGCCGTCAGGGGGACATCCTCGAGCACCAGTGCGCCATAGCGGCGCTGCCGCCGCGCCAGCACGGCCGCCGCGTCGGCGTCCCAGGCAATGTGTTCGTGTTGCGAGATAGCGGCGGCAAAGTGCCGTTCGATGGCATCGCGCGATAAGGCGGCGGCCAGAAAGATCCGGGCGTCGCGCGGATCGCCATCCAGTTCGGCGGCAACCAGAAACTGCGCGGCGCGCAATGGATCGTTCGGCTCCAGATAGGCGCCGCGGCCG
>DASULL010000490.1:0-6944 GCA_036278215.1 Gammaproteobacteria bacterium
GCGGGTGCCACTGGTTTTCTCGGCCGGCTCGCGATTGCTCTGCAGGGCTCGATCAATCGTAAGCAGCAGCTTCGCCAGCGACAGTGGCTTCTCGATAAAATCATAGGCGCCCAGCCGGGTGGCTTCGACCGCGGTTTCGACTGTGCCATGGCCCGACATCATCACCACTGGGCAGTCCAGCCCTTCCTGCGTCCACTCCTTCAGCAGAGTGACGCCGTCGACATCGGGCATCCAAATGTCCAGCAGGATGAGATCCGGGCGCTGCGTCCAGCGCGCCTGCCGGGCGGCACGGCCATCCTCAGCGACGGTGACTTGGTAGCCCTCGTCCTCCAGGATCTCCTGCACCAGGTTGCGAATCTCTTTTTCGTCATCCACCACCAAGATGTGTGGCGACGTCATCGTTGCATCTCCATGTTGCCGATTCCGAATTCAGGCATCCGGGTAAGAGCCTGAGCTACTCCCGGTCAATTTGCTTGGCTGCGCCATGACGGGAAGGCGGATCGTCACCTGCGCGCCAGTACCCGAGTTACGTACACCAATACTGCCACTGTGCTCTTCCACGATTTTCTTGACGATGGCGAGCCCAAGGCCGGTGCCCTTGAATTTATTGGTGACGTACGGCTCGAACGGTTGCGCCAACATCGGCTCGGCGAACCCCGGACCATTGTCGGCAATGACCAGTTCGATCAGATCACCATAGCGCACGTGGACCAGCCGCGTGCTGAGCGTAATCTGACAGTGCTCCGCTCCGTGACAGGCCTCTTCGGCATTCTTGATCAAATTATGCAGCAGTTGCCGCAGCCGGGCGCTGTCGGCCTGCAAATGCGGCAACTGCGGATCGAGCTCCAGTGTGAACTGCAGCTTTTCCGGCGCATGCCGGTACAGCTCGACCACTTCTTGAACCAGATGATTGATATCGAGCGGCTCCAGCTTGAGCGGCGGCGGCCGAGCATAATCGGAGAAAGCATTGACCATCTCCTTCATTTCGTCGACTTGCTGGACGATGGTGCGGGTGGCGCGCTCCAACACCTCGGCATCGCGGCCTTCCATCCGCTCCAGATAGCGGTGACGAATACGCTCGGCCGACAGTTGGATTGGTGTCAACGGATTTTTGATCTCGTGCGCCAGCCTCCGCGCCACCTCGCCCCAAGCGGCATCGCGCTGCGCCTGGATCAGCCGGGTGACGTCGTCGAATACCAGCACGTGGCCGCCGCTGCCCAGCCCGCCCGGCAGCTTGGCGCCGCTGGCGATCAACACGCGCCGCCCCTCCGGACCATCCACAGCGAGCTCCTCACGCCAGTCGGTATCGCCCGCTTCCAGGTGCGCGCTGACCACCAGCACGAAATGCTCCAGATGCGGCCAGGATTCGGCGAGACTGCGCACCGGCCGGCCAACCACCTCTCCCAGCGGCACGTTAAGAATGTCGCAAGCTGCCTGGTTGAAGGTGCGGACGGCGTGCTGCAGGTCCAGCGCCACCACACCGGTGGAGAGCCGCGACAGCACGGTTTCCAGATAAGCGCGCTGCCCCTCCACCTGAACTTGGCTACGCTTCGCCGCTTCGCGGGTCTGGGCGATCCGGCGGCTCATATCGTTAAAGGATTCAACCAGAAACCCCAGCTCATCCCGTCCCGCCTGCGGCAACTGGGTGCCGTAATCGCCGGCAGCGACGGCCCGAGTACCTTCGGCTAGATCGCGGATCGGCGCGGTCATCCGCCGCGCCAGATAGAAGGCGCTCCAGACAGCGAACAGCAGGCTCAGCAACAGCACCAGCGACAGGGACAGCATGAAGCTGGTTTTCAGCGGCTGCCGCAGATATTGCAGCTCGCGGTAATCGGCATATGCATCCTGCACGCTCTCGGCCAGGTCGGTCAGCCGCGGCGAAATGGGGAACATCGCCTGCAGGATGCGGCTGCTGACCGGCCCGTCCGGCCCCGGCGCCGGCACCAGAACGCGGATATACAGGCCGCCGCTGTCGACGGGATCGAGCCCGACATAGGCTCTCCCCTGCCGCAATTGCAGCAGCAGAGTGTCGTCCGGCCGGCTCGGCAGAATACCCATGGGATCTTCACTGCTGGCAGCGATGAAGTGGCCGTTGTTACCGAGCAGCGTAAGCTCGGACGCTTCCAGTTGGCTCCGCAGGCCGCCAAGATCCAGGGCGGCGATCTCGTCTGGCACGAACACCATGTTCTCGGCGGCCATCTGCATCCGCCGCAGCAAATCTCGCATCCGCAGGTCGAGCGATGCTTGCGACAGCCGCAACGCATCCTGCAACGCCACCTCTACCCGCACATCGAACCAACTGTCGATGCCGGTGCGCAAAAACTGCATCGAGAAGTAGTACACAATACTGACCGGAATCACCGCCACCGCCCCGAGCACCAGCACCAACCGAACGGTCAGCCGGCTCCCGGCCTGACCACGCCGGTGCTGGCGCAGCAGCAGCCAGACGTTGCCGATGATCAGCACCAGCAACACCAGCAGACCGAAGGTGTTGATAAGCAGCAGCCAGGTGTACAGGCTGCCGAAGCGAGCCGAGTTCTGGGTCGCCTCGGTCAGCAGCACGAGCGACACCAGCAGCAGGGCCAATAACCCAATCCGCAGCCATCCCTGGCGCGCAGCCCGTTTCATGCCCGAAACCGCCACATGTGCCATTCGCTCAGCAGCCGCCACTGGGGCGATAAATAGGCGCCGGTCTTCAGCGGCGGCGGCAGGTCGTCGACATCCAGCCCAGCCCGCAGCCACAGCTGATATTCCTCGCCCGGCCGCAACAAGCGCTGGTCGATCACTGGCAGCGCGCGGATTGTGCCAAGCGCCCTCAACACACTCGCCCGGGTGGAAAAATTCCGGCTTTCGCCGGTATTGAGGTTGGTCAGTACGTAGCGGTCGCTCAAGGCGTGATAACGAACCCGATAGCGTTGGGTCAGTTTCGTCACGGTCTCATCCAGCCACAGCCAGCGCGGGCGAATGAGCTCGATCCGGAGCTCGAAGGCCAGCGGCACACCGCTCTCCAGCGCGCCGCGCGCCGCCGCACTCAGCTCGAAATCGATGTCGGCATCGAGCCGGTAAAATCCAGCGCTCAGCATTACCTCGCCGCCGCGAATCTCGAACGCATGGGCTTCGAGCGGCTGGGCGCTGACGGCTCCTGGCCGGCACAGCAGCATGAGGACACAAAGGCCCAGCAGCAACTGCACGACCCAGGCCTCACGAAGCGGGAAGGCGTTCACGGCTTGCGAAGACACCCGTAATAAAAGCCGTCCATTCCCGATTCTCCGGTCAGAATGTAGCGGCCGTTTGCTTGTTGTATCCCCCAATCTTTCTCGATCGGCTGCACCGCTGCAGCCGGCTGGGCGGCGAGAAACCCGGCAATGACTTGGTCGTTCTCCTCGGGGAGTACGGAGCAAGTCGCGTAAACAAGCTTACCTCCCGGCTTCAGCAACGGCCACAACGCCTCCAGCAATCGGCGCTGCGTTGCCGCCAGCGCCGGCAGATCATCATCCCGGCGCAACCATTTAATGTCCGGATGGCGGCGGATCACACCACTACCGGAGCAGGGTGCGTCGATCAGAATGCGATCGAAGGGCACGTCGTCCCACCAAGTCGCCGGCTCAGTTGCGTCTCCGGCCAGCACTGTGGCCGATAAGCCCAACCGCCGCAGATTGTCCTCGATGCGCAGCAGCCGGTCCGCCGAGACGTCCAGCGCCACCACTTCCCCGGCGGCCGGGTATCGTTCCAGCAAATGGCAGGTCTTGCCGCCGGGCGCGGCACAGGCATCCAGCACCCGCCCGCCAGCCGGCAC
This sequence comes from Gammaproteobacteria bacterium, assembly GCA_036278215.1. GTDB lineage: Bacteria > Pseudomonadota > Gammaproteobacteria > Nitrococcales > AK92 > JAAYIK01. The sequence goes on from DASULL010000490.1 coordinate 3,797, forward strand.
ATCAAGCAGCTCGGCCGCTTGCTGGGCGGCCGCATCCTGCACCGACACCAAGCCATCACGGAACCCCGGCAACCGCTCGACCGGCACCGGCACCTCGAGCACCAGGGCATCCGCCGCCTGTGGATGCGGCTGCGCCGCCAGCCCTGCCTCAGCCAGCAGCGCAACATACTGCTCCGGGGTGCTGCGACGGCGATTGACACGCAAGGTCATGGGCGGGCGAGCGTTATTCTCGGCCAGCAGACGCTCCCAGTCCTGCGGCCAAGCCGCCTGATACCGCTGGATCAGCCAGGCGGGATGGGCGTAACGAGCCACCGGCACAGCATCCGCCGCCGCCAGCTGCGCCTCGCGCTCGCGCAGAAACCGGCGTAGCACGGCGTTGACTACGCCTACCGCCCAGGTCTTGCCAAGCCGCCGCGCCACCTCGGCAGTGGCAGCCACCGCCGCGTGCGGCGGGGTGCGCAGTTCGATGCATTGATACAGGCCGACCACGATCAGCAGGCCGATATCCCGATCGCGGGTTTTCAGCGGCTTGCTGAGTAAACCGTCGCGAATCGCCGTGAGCCGGCTATACCAGCGCAGCACACCGTAGACGAGCTCGCGCGCCAGCGATTGCTCCGATCCCGGCGGCACCGCGCGGAGGCCTTCATCCAGAGTTTCACTGAGCGAGCGGCCGTCCAGCACCCGCTCGAGCATTTTTACAGCCGCCGCGCGTGCGTCCACGTCCGCCTGCCTTTCACCTGTTTTGTAAAACCGAGTCAGCTCAGCCGATCGCCCGGCCGAATCGGCTGGCCGTTGAGAAATTCCGCTGCCGTCAGCGGCCGTCCGCCGGGCGCCTGCAAGCGCTGCAGGCGCAGCACCCCATCGGCGGTCGCCACGTCGATCCCATCGCGGCCGACGGCAACGACTTCGCCTAGTGCTGCCTCGACTTGCAAGGGCAGCGCCTGGGCCGCCCAAATCCGCAGCACCCGGTCCGCCAGCCGCGCCTCGGCGATCGGCCAGGGGTTGAAGGCCCGCACTTGGCGAGCCAGCAGTGCGGCCGGCTGCTGCCAATCGAGCGGTGCCTCGTCCTTGCGCAGTTTCTCGGCATAATTGGCCACTGCCTCATCCTGCGGCTGGGCCGACAATCGGCCAGCCAGCAGATCCGGCAATACCTCGACCAGCAAATCGGCTCCCAGCACCGCTAGACGATCGTGCAGATCGCCGGCGGTATCGGCCGGCCCGACCGGGCACTCGCGATGGGCCAGCATCGGCCCGGTGTCGAGACCGACGTCCATCTGCATGATGGTAACCCCGGTAATCTGATCACCCGTCAGCAATGCCCGCTGGATCGGCGCAGCGCCGCGCCAGCGCGGCAACAGCGACGCATGGACATTAACGCAGCCAAACCGCGGCAGATCGAGCACTGCCTTGGGCAGAATCAAACCGTAGGCGACCACTACCAGCAAATCCGGCGTTAGCGCGGCGAGTTCGGCCTGGGCCTGGGGATCGCGCAGAGTCTGCGGCTGCAGTACCGGAATACCGGCCTGTTCGGCGTACTGCTTGACGGGGCTCGGCCGCGGCTGGCGGCCACGGCCAGCCGGCCGGTCCGGCTGCGTGTAAACAGCGACGGGGCGGAAGCCGCCGTCGACCAGTCGCTGCAAAGTGGGCACGGCAAAATCCGGCGTGCCGGCAAAAACGATATTCACGGGCGAACCTTTGGAACAAAAAGGCCCGGCAGCGGCCGGGCCTGAAAGATCTAGACAGCGCTGCGCTGCGGTGAGCGCGCGGCAGCCTGGGCTTGCTTTTCGAGTTTCTTGCGAACCCGATTGCGTTTGAGCTCGGAGAGGTAATCGACGAACAGCTTGCCGTCGAGATGATCGATCTCGTGCTGGATACAGACTGCCAGCAGGCCGTCGGTCTCCAGTTCAAACGGCTTGCCGTCCCGGTCCAGGGCCCGTACCCGGACCCAGTCGGCGCGCTGCACGGTGTCATAGTAATCCGGCACCGACAGGCAACCTTCCTGCATCTCTTCGGCGCCGCGCAGCTCGAGGAGTTCGGGATTGATCAGCACCAGCGGCTGGTCTTTCTCTTCGGAAACGTCGATGACGATGACGCGCTGGTGCACATTCACCTGAGTCGCGGCAAGGCCGATACCGGGGGCGGCGTACATCGTCTCGAACATGTCGTCGACCAGCCGACGCAGTTCGTCATCGACCACCTCGACCGGCGCCGCCTTGGTACGTAACCGGGGGTCCGGAAAGTGAAGTATGTCTAGAATCGCCATATCTGCTCGTTGCGACTTTTGCTAACGAACTGTTAGCCTTTGCCCAATAACTTACGCCCAACTATAACGAAAGCGGAGCCTAATCCGCTAGCTGGCGTATATAAGGTGATATCCATGCCGTTCAGAAAACTTCCCTGGCTCTTCGCCGCCCTCCTGCTGTGCCTGCCCGTGTTTGCGGCTACCGGCTCTTTGCGGGATGGACACCCGGAGCGCTACATAGTTCAGAAGGGCGATACCCTCTGGAACATTTCTGGACGCTTCCTGCGCGATCCCTGGCTGTGGCCCGAGATCTGGTATCACAACCCGGAAATCCACAACCCCCACCTGATCTATCCGGGCGATGTCATCAGCCTGGTGTACATCGATGGCCAGCCGCGCCTGACGGTACAAACCCAAGATCGCGCCGGCGAGACCATCAGGCTGTCGCCGCAGATTCGCGAGGAGCCGATCAGCAGCGCCATCCCGACCATTCCGCTGGAGGCGATCCGGCCGTTCCTGACGGAAACCCGCATCGTCGAAGAAGGCGTGCTCGACAACGCCCCCTACGTGCTCGCCAGCGCCGACGCCCGGGTCATGAGCTCGGCCAACGACCGGATCTATGTCCGCGGCCTCAGCGGCGAACCTCTCAAGAGCTACACCATCGTCCGCAAGGGCGATGCCTTCATCGACCCGGACAGCAAGAAAATTCTCGGCCGCGAGGCGCGCCATATCGGCGATGCCAGCACTGTCAGCGCCGGCGACCCCGCCACCTTGCGGGTACTCAGTTCCAATCGTGAAATTCTCAAGGGCGATCGGGTCCTGCCACCAACCGACGACGTCTTCCAGGCCAACTTCATGCCCAAGGCGCCGAGCACCCAGATCGAAGGCCGCATCATCGCCGTGCTG
>DASULL010000491.1:0-2187 GCA_036278215.1 Gammaproteobacteria bacterium
TTCGCGGTACAGCGGCACCAGCTCCGGCAGATCGAGCCGGCCGTGTAACGTGGTGACATGCGGCTCGTCGTAGCGCCGCGACCAGGGATAGTGCAGGTAGTCAAAGTGGAAATGGATGATGTCGAAATCGCCGATACGCTGGAACAACCGCTCCAGCAAGGCCAGATGATGCGGTACGTAGTCGGTGATCCCTGCCCGTCGCAGCGCTTGCGGCGCGCCTGACTCAAGCCTTGCGCTGGTACGGGAGTCGCCGCTTGCAAACAGTGTGACGTCATGCCCCAGTCGTACCAGCTCCTCAGTTAGATAATGCACGACCCGCTCGGTGCCACCATAGCCTGCTGGCGGCACACTTTCGACGAGCGGAGCTACTTGCGCGATCCTCATTCAGGCGACCTCTGCGTGGCAAACATTAGAACGCGCTAATGATGTGGGCAGTTCCGGGCTTCTTAAACTTCTGGCTTCGCCGACGCGCCGTTCTCCTCGACAACACGCACGTTCCCGCTGCGGCTGTGCCATTCCACATGGCTGCTGCCATCGTCAGCCCGAAGCACGCTCAGGTCGAGCCTGCTGTCACCTATCGCCATGTTCTCTATGGAAATACTCGGTACCCAGTCCGGCAGCGTCGGATTGAGCCGCAGGACGCCGTTGGGCGCGTCGGCCTCCAGGCCGAGCATCGCCTGGAGAAACTGGAACACGCTGCCGGCCGCCCAGGCCTGCGGAATGTTGGCCTGGGTATAGAGCACCGGCAGGCTATGAGCGCTGCGGTGAAACCCACCAAACAGCTCCGGCAGGCGCTGCCCCTGGAAGACAGAAGCGGTGTCGAAGATTGCTCGAGCGATCCGATTGGCGGCGTCGCTGAAACCGTAACGTTTGCAACCATGGGCGACGATGGCGTTGTCGTGCGGCCAGATCGCGCCAAGCTGGTACTCCAGCGGGTTGAAAGCCGGATTGAGGCTCGACAGGGTACGCACTCCCCAGCCGCTGAACATGTCTTCCCGCAATAGCCGCTGCACCACCTTCTCGGCCAGCTCTGGATAGACGATGCCGGACCACAGGCAGTGCCCGGGGTTGGAAGCGGTACTGGCAACCGGCTGCCGGTCCGGCCCGAGAGCGAAGGCAAAATAGTTCTCCTGCGGCAGCCAGAACGCCTCGTGGAAGCGCTCCCGCAGGCTGGCGGCCTCGGCACGCAGCCGCTCCGCCCGCTCCGGCTCGCCGGCGACCTCCTCCAGCTCCGCCAACCGCAGTTTGGCGTCGTAGACATAGCCTTGAAACTCGACCATGGCGATCGGGTTCGGTACTTGCCGGCCATCCGGATAAACCAGCGCGTTGTGGGCGTCTTTCCAGCCTTGGTTCTTCAGCCCGTACGGCACTTGCCGCCAGTAGTCCATGAAACCGTCGCCGTCGTGGTCACCGTAGGTGTCGATCCACTCGCAGGCACGGCGGGCATTGGGCAAGTAGCGATCGAGCAGTTCGCGATCGGCGGTCCAGCGCCAGGTTTCCGATAGCAGCACGATGTACAGCGGCGTAGCGTCGATGGTGCCATAGTAGGGAGTGTGCGGAATCTGCTTGAGCAGCGCGAACTGGCCGAAGCGCTCCTCGTGCGGGATCTTGCCGGGCTCTTCCAGCCGCCACTCGTCTACCTGCCGGCCCTGCCGCTGCGCCAGCACCTCCAGCGTCGCCTGCGCAAACCCTGGGTAGTGCATCATGGTCTGCAGCGCGACGATCTCGGAATCGCGCCCGAAAATGGTCAGAAACCAGGGTACACCTGCCGCCGGAAACCAAACATCCTCCGGCAGTCCCGGCAGATACATCCGGACGGCGGCAAGGTCTTCACTCGCCGCCTCGACTGTCCGTTGCACATCGGCGTCTCCAACCCGCACCGTGCTCGTCACTTCATGCCAGCGGGCCAGCATGCGGTCCGACTCCAGCTCGCCGCTGCGCAACCGCAACGGTCGCCGAGATTGCCGCCGACAAGGACCACTAGCGGAGAATTCCATGGTAATAGCGGCACGCCACGACTCCTGCGGTCCCAGCGAGACGGCGAACACCAGCTCGCCGTTGGAGTAGGTAGGAGGGCTGTCGGCGACAGCGATGTGATAGCCCATCTGGGCGAAAAACTCGCCCTGGCGGTAAGTGTTGGTAAGCATATGGGCCTGGGCATCCCAGACCGTCTCGACGGCGCCACGA
>DASULL010000492.1:0-8367 GCA_036278215.1 Gammaproteobacteria bacterium
GCGGCTATCTCGGCCGCCAGAGCGGCGGTCCGCCCGGCACCACCGCCATCTGGCGCGGCATGCAGCAACTTGCTCGCATCACCGACGCCTGGCTACGCTTCACCTCTCCCCCGGAGCAACCACAATGTGGGTAAAGATCAGGCTTCTGGAAAGAGAGGGGCTGCGAGTTTTCCGCAAACGGCAGCAATCCGGGTTCGCTATTAATAAATTCATTACGTTAGAACATTACTAACCTTGCGGCGTTTCCCTATTGTCCCCAGTTAGGCCGGTGGTGCGGATTGCGCGCATCACCTACCCGCTTGTCGTGGCCATGGCGGCCCCAAGCCGGTGCGTGACGGTCTGCGGCGATATCACCACATGGAGGGAACGACGATGCCAGACACGCCAGAGGAGCGGCGAGCAATGGATGTTGCGCCGCCGGCTACCCGCACGACAGAGCAGGCCGGGGGGACTTATAGCGAGAGCACGCAGTCCACGACCGCTCAGATGCGCGAGACGGGTGAGGAGCTCAAGCAGCAGGCCAGCAACTGGGCTGAGGATGCGAAGGCCCGTGGCCGACAGATGCTGCAAGAGCGAAAAGGTAACGCCGCCGAGCAACTCTCCAGTATCGCCCGTGCCTTGAAGCAATCTGCTGACAGATGCAGACAAGAGGAGGGCCAGGAGACCGCCGGCCGCGTACTGGGGCAGGCGGCATCGGGGCTGGAGCAGGTTTCCGACATGCTCCGCAACCGCGATATCGACAGCATGATGCAGCAAGCCAGCTCACTGATGCGGCGCCAGCCAGGGTTGTTCATCGGTGGTGCCGTGGCTGCCGGTTTTCTGCTGTCACGCTTCTTCAAGAGCTCCAGCGAGCGGTCGGAAGGCTATCAGGAGCGCTACGACGAAGCGTATGAAGCGGACATTTCCGGCGAACGATACGTGACCGGTGCGCACGCCGATCCGGGCGATATATCCGCTGGCGAACGCTCGGTGGATTCGTCGATGCCGGGAGGGAGGGACTACTGATGGCAGTGCACGATATCAATCGCGAAGCTCGCGAGCGCGAGCTGGGAGAGTACCGCACCCTGCGCTCGCTGTTCGGCGAACTGGCCAATGAGTTCACCACCCTGTTCCGGCAGGAGGTGGCGTTGGCGCGTGCCGAGACATCCGAGAGCATTTCGCAGGCCCGCTCCGGCATCGTCTGGCTAGCGGCCGGCGGAGTCATTGCGTTTGCGTCGCTGATCATCTTGCTGATGGCGGCGGTTTATGGGCTGTCAGAAGTGATGCATCCCGGTTGGGCGGCGCTCATTGTTGGTGGTGTCGCCCTGGTGATCGGCCTGATCGCAATGGCCAGCGGTCGAAGTCACCTGAGGGCGAGAAGCATGATGCCGCGCCGAACGGTGGAGTCGATTCGCCGGGATAAGGACTTGGCGACCAGGAGGATGCAATGAATAACGAACTGAACCGCGGTGGCCGGTACGATTCCACTAGCATGGATCCCGCCGGTCGCAGCCCGGAGGAGATCGAGCAGGAGATCCGCCAGACCCGCTCGCAGATGGACAACACGCTCGATGCCATTCAGCAGCGCTTGTCGCCCGGCTATCTGATGGACGAGGCGTTTCGTTATCTGCGATATGGCGGCGGCAATGAATTCGTCCACAACTTCAATGAGTCGATCAAGCGCAACCCGGTGCCGATGGCGCTGATGGGCGTAAGCCTGGCGTGGCTGATGATGTCGGGCCGGGAGGGGCGCTATGCACCGGATCGGGCCGAGAGCAGTCACTTGGGCGAACGCCTAGGCGGTATCGCCAGCAGGCTGGGCAGCGCCGCCTCAACCGGCCGGGAGAAACTGGCCGGTGCGCGCGAATCGATCAGCAGCACTGGCGGCGGTATGGGAGAACGGGCTGGCCAGGCTAGCGACACCTTGCGCGAGCAGGCGTCCCACCTTCGACTCAGCGCCCGCGAACAGGCAAGCCGTCTTAGCGAACAGGCGAGCCGCCTCAGCGATCGGGCGCGGCATAGCGCCGAGCGCGCCCGCGGCGGCTTCGACACCATGTTGCGGGAGCAGCCACTGCTGCTCGGCGCTCTAGGGATTGCTGTTGGTGCCGCTTTGGGGGCACTGATACCGCCGACCCGGGAAGAAGACGAACTCATGGGCGAGGCCAGCGATCGCTTGACCAGGGAAGCCAAGCAGCAGGCGCACCTGCAATTGCGCAAGGGTAAAAAGATCGCCGAGGCGGCTGGAGAAGCGGCCAGTCACGCAGCCGAAGATCAAGCCCGGCGACAGCAGGGCGGCGAACAACAACAGCCACAAGCGGGTCAGCAGGTGCCGCCAGCCGAGCAGGTCTCTCGCCAGAGTGTGCCGCCGACACCTGGGCTGTAGCAGAGCCGAGGGTGGCTTTGCCGCCCTCGGCGACAGGATGGCAGATGGCAAAGCGGATCAGCATAGAGGACCGGCAGCGCGGGCGGGATGCCGAGCGGCCCAGTCAGATTCCGAAGCCGGGCTGGAAGGACATTTTGCTGCGGACCAAGCAGGAAGCGGCTGGCGATTCCATCGGTTTGGTAGCGGCGGGCGTGGCGTTTTACGCTCTGCTGGCGATCTTTCCGGCACTGGCGGCGGTTATTTCGATCTATGGCTTGGCCGCCGATCCGGCTGACATTGAGCGGCAGATGACCAGCGCCATGACCATGGTGCCGGCCGAGGCCGCCAACATCCTCAAGCAGCAGTTGCAGAGTCTGGCAAGCCAGCCGCGGGGCGGACTCAGCATCGGCGTCGCGGTTGGTATTCTGCTGGCGCTGTGGAGTGCGGCAAGTGGCATCAAGGCCCTGATCCAAGGGCTCAATATTGCTTACGACGAACAGGAGCGACGCGGCTTCTTCAAGTTGAACGGAGTGGCGCTGCTATTGACTCTCGGCGGCATCCTGTTCGCCATCTTGGCTCTCGGCCTGATTGCGGTGCTGCCGGCGGCAGTCAATCTGCTGAATCTGAGCGGACCGATCGCCGCAGCTATTTCTCTGCTCAGTTGGCCGCTGCTGCTGGTCGCCGTTACGGTGGCGCTGGCAGTAATTTATCGCTACGGCCCCTCCCGCCAGCATCCTCGCTGGCGCTGGGTGAGCTGGGGAGCGGGCGCGGCAACCGTGCTGTGGCTGGTAGCTTCCATCATCTTCTCGGTGTACGTCGCCAACTTCGGCAGCTATGGCAAGACCTATGGCTCGGTAGGCGCCATCGTCATTCTCATGATGTGGTTCTACCTTACCGCCTATTCGATCCTGCTGGGCGCTGAGCTTAACGCCGAGATCGAGCATCAGACGATGCGTGATTCGACCACGGGCGCCGAGAAGCCGATGGGCGGGCGCGGCGCCTATGTCGCCGACACCGTCGGCAAACGACAGCGGTAGCAGACTGTGAGCCTAACCGGACGTGAGACGCAAAACTGGTTAGCTGGTGAACAGCCGGCAGGCGCTGCCTACCTTGCCGGCGAGCGCGTTATCGTTCGGAACAGCGAACCCGCCCGCACCGGTACCGTGCTGCTGCTGACGGAGCTCGAACCAGAGCCGCGCTATCTGATCGAGATAGGCCGCGGACACTACGTGCAAGCGCGCCAGTCGGATCTTATGCGCAGCGCTTGAGCAAGGCTGAGACGCAACAGGGCTGCAGCCAAGCAAGCGCAGCAGGTTCGTCGCACCTTCCTGAGCATCCCTTCTGGAGGGTGCTGCCATCCCTTAGTCAAACGCAGCTATCTTCGTAGGATCTACCGCTAATATCCTCGTTCGTGCGTACTTCACAGCAGTTAAGCGAGGGCGGCATATACTTTTTACTATGGCCGTCTGCAGCAGGAGTGCGTGTGAATATCTTTCAGCCCCGTGAAGTCGAAGCAAACGCTCCCTGGCGCTGGGCACGGGAGGCTCTCGGCTTGATCGGTCGTCGCCCGCTTGCTTTCGGCTTGGCCAGTGCGACGGCGCTGGCGCTGTTTTTTGCCGTGCTCCAGGTCGAGCAGCCGCTGCTCCGTTTCGTCATTGTGCTGATTGCGCCGCCGGTTGGGATTGGCGGTTTCGTCCGCTTGGCCCAGGCCGCCGACCACTCGCGGCGGCTGTCGCCGGTCGAACTGCTGCCGACCAATCGTGAAGCTTTGCGAGCGCTGGGATTGGCACTGTTCGGCTATGGCCTGGTATTCGCGCTGATCTTGGCGACAACCGCCGGGGGAGCTGCCGGGCTCGGTCTGGAGTTCAACGGAGTGGCCGATGATCGCTGGCGCAGCTACCTCGATATGGCTGCCTCGATACTGGGCCTGCCGTTGGTGCTGCTGGTCAAAAGCGTACTGTTCGGCATTTCGCTGGCGGCGTTCAGCGGTTTGCTGCTGGTCCTGTTCGCCTGGTTCGTGCTACCCCTCATCCAGTTGGCCGATGTGTCCACCATGCTTGCGCTGCGCCTTAGCGTCTCTGCTTACCGGCTCAACGCCCAACGGATTGGTTTGGCCAGCGTAGGGATGTTGGCCTGCATGGTCGTGGTCGTTCTGCTGACACTTGGGTTGGCAGCGGTGCTCGCCGCGCCGTTCCTTGGCGCAATGCTGTACGTGTCCTACCGCGAAGTGTTTCTTGGCCAGGCGGAGAACAGCCCGGCGCAGGCCGTGCAACGGCAACCCGGCGCCGTTAGCGCCGCGGCTTAGCCTTTTCTCTCCAGGTCTGCCTCGGCGTCGCGGATGCAGAGTTCGCCGTGCTGCCTTCCGTCCCTTGCCGCGCTCCTACCCAGTGCCTGTGGTGCATCTTCAAAGACGTGGTCGATCTTGGCCTGACCTTGTGGAAGCTGCTAGCGGATGCCATGCCAATGGCGTGCTGCCGGTGTGTCTCCGCAGCCGGGTAAGACCGGTGCGGCCGCCGGTGCTGTCAGGCAATTTCAGGAGGTTTGAGCCGCCAGCCTTGGATAAGGCGGAGGAGGAGCGATGCAACGCATACTCGAACCAGAGTTGATGGATGACGAAGAGCAAGCCAAGTGCTATGCCGAGGCCGATTTCGGGGCGTCCAACAGCCGCTTCATGACTCTGTTCAAAGAGCGGTTCCCTGAGTTTAGTAGCGGCTTGATCCTCGACCTGGGTTGTGGCCCGGGCGACATCCCGCTGCGCTTCGTTCGCCGCTACAGCGAAGTTACCGTTCATGGCGTCGATGGTTCCGGCCCCATGCTTCGTTACGCGCAAAACGCGCTGGCACATGCACCTGACCTGCGTTTCCGGGTACGTTTCGTTCAGGGTACCTTGCCCGATGCGGTACTGCCTTGGCATCAATACGACGCCATTGTCAGCAACAGCTTGCTACACCACCTGCATCGCCCGGAGACGCTCTGGAGCACACTGACAGAGCTCGGTCGTCCTGGCGCCATCGTCTGCATCATGGATCTGCGTCGTCCCAGGTCGGAAGAGCAGGCACGGGCGATCGTCGAGCAGTACTCCGGCGACGAGCCGGAACTGCTGAAACGCGATTTTTTCAACTCCCTGCTGGCAGCATTCACCGTTGACGAGGTTCGGGAGCAGCTGGCGACTGCCGGGCTGGAATTATCGGTTGAGGCCTGCAGTGATCGTCATCTGCTGGTATGGGGATATTTACCAGATTGATTTTCCTGCAGTTAATGTCTTTGCATTAATAATTGCTAATATTTGCAGGTGTTAAATTACGGGTCGCCTGTTGGAATAAGCGCTATACATGCGCTATAGAGATAGCGCTTATCTTCGTTCAAAGTGCCCTGGCAACGGTAGCCGCTTGTCTGCACGGCCGCGGCATGCCTATTAGGTCATCTACTAGGTGAGGCAACCTCACCGAGATAATGTCAAAAAATCACTTGTCACTGCTCTCCGCCAGGGAGCAGGATCGGGGGATCATGCGGTGTTCTGTGAAAAGAAACGGTCCACTAGGAGTGGTCGTGGCAGATCGTGTTCGGTTTGTTAATTAAAAAATCAAAATGGACTGGTGGCTAAGGACAATAGGCACCGAAAATAATTGAGGGATTTTGGCTATGAGGCTTTTTTTCTGCTTAATTAAGAAAGCTGCTTTAACCGTAGTCCTCACTGCAAGCGGCGTAATCGGATCTGCCGCGATGGCGGCCGTCGCGAACTTTGGTCATGGCTTCATGCCCGATGCGCCACACCATAAAGCGGCGCTTGGCTTCAAGGATGAGGTTGAGAAAAAGACCGAGGGCCGGGTCAAGATTAATATCTTCCACTCGGGTCAGTTGGGCAGCGCCCGGGAAATGTTCGAGGGGCTGCAAGTCGGCAGTCTGCAGATCACGCTGGTGCCGGGTGCACGCATCAGTGGGTTCGCCCCGCAGATGCAGCTGCTGGACCTGCCCTTCCTGTTCCCGGATACCGCGTCCATGGAAAGCATCCTCGACGGCCCCATCGGTCAGGATCTGCTGAAGACCATGGCCCCCCAGAAAGTGACTGGGGTGGCCTTCTACATCGACGGCTTCAAGCAGATGACCGCCAACAAGCCGTTGCATGCGCCGGAGGACTTCAAGGGGCTGAAGTTCCGTACCATGGAGAGCGACATCATCATGGCCCAGTATCGCGCGCTGGGTGCCGACCCGGTGGCAGTGGACTACGCCGAGGTATACAACGCTCTGCAGATGGGCGTAGTGGATGGTCATGAAAATCCGATCATCCTTATCCACGACATGAAATTCCACGAGGTGCAGAAGTACCTCATGCTGTCCGACCACGCCATGCTGGGCGGCATGCTGCTCTACAGTACCCCGTGGTTCGAGCGGCTTTCCAAGAACGACCAGCAGGTATTGATGGAAGCCGGCCGCAAGCTGGTGCTGGAACAGCGTAAAGGCGCTAAGGCGATCGAGGCGGCCAACCTGAAGGTGATCGAGAACTCCGGTACCCAGGTGGTCAGGCTGACCCCGGAACAGAAGCAGGCCCTGCGGGCGCAGATGCTCAAGGCGCACCAGGTCTATTCGCAGAAATACGGTAGCGAGCTCCTCCAGCGGATCTACAAGGCAACCGAGTAACCTTCCCGAAAGCTTAGCTGGCGGCGCCCAAGACGCCGCCAGTTGAGTCTGCGGCTTTTCCGGCCAAGTGCTCGCCTGCAGGCCGGTGATCAGACTTGGGTCTAGTTGATGCGAATGATAACCAGACTGCTCGATCGCGCTGAGCAACTATTCGTCGGGCTCGGCCTGCTGGCTGTAACCCTCCTGCTATTCATTAACGTAATCATGCGATATGCGTTTTCCTCCACCCTGAGCTGGGCTGAGGAGGCGTCGCGCTATGGCATCGTTTGGATCGTTTTCATTGGCGCCAGTATCTGTATCTACAAGGGCTCCCATATCACGGTCGATGCAGTTACCGCTAATTTGAGTGACCGAAACAAGCGCCGGCTTGGTATTGCTGTGAGCGTGTTCTGCATTGCATTTTCGATAGTTTTCACTTTCTTGTCGATGCGCCTGACCCTGCGGGTATTCGAATTCGGCCAACAAAGCTCCACCCTTGGGATTTCGATGCTATACGTCTATGGCGCAATGCCGGCGGGCGGCGCATTAATGAGTCTGCGGTTTGCGCAAGAAGCGTGGAGATTGTTTCGTGGTGAGGTTGAAGCGGTATGACTGGCGCTCTTCTCCTCATCCTGATTTTCCTGATACTGCTGAGTGTTCCGATTTATGTCGCTTTCATGGCGGCAACGCTGATCTTCATGTACGCCTTCACCACCATTCCTGTGGATATCGTGGTACAGCGCGTTTTCTCTGGTATCGATAAGTTTCCTTTGATGGCTGTGCCGCTCTTTATTCTGGGCGCCAACGTAATGCGCGGCGGCGGCTTGTCGAGGCGGATCATCGACTTGGCCCGGTCGCTGGTGGGTCATCTGCCCGGCGGCTTGTCCCTGGCCACCGTCGTTTCTTGCATGCTGTTCGGTGCGGTCTCGGGTTCGAGCCCGGCAACGGTGGTTGCGGTTGGAGGGATCATGCTGCCGGCGCTGCGGGAAGCACGCTACTCCAAGGATTTCTCGGTCGGGCTGATTACCTCCAGCGCAGCTTTGGCAGCCATTATCCCGCCCAGTATCGGGATGATTGTTTACGGAACTGTCGTTGGCGCTTCGGTCGGTAAGTTATTCATTGCCGGTATCATCCCCGGCATCCTGTTTGGCCTGGCCTTCATGGTGTACGCCTATTTTTACGGCCGCAAACACGGGCTGATGACCGCCGAGCGCTCGACCTTGAGGGAAACCTGGCTCGCTTTCCGTAAGGCTGGCTGGGCCCTTGGTATTCCTGTGCTGATCATTGGCGGCATCTATGGCGGGATTTTTACCCCGACGGAAGCGGCCGCCGCCGCCGCCGTGTACGCGATACTGGTGACGATGCTCGTCTACCGGGAGATGAACCTCAAGGATCTGCTCGATGTTTCG
>DASULL010000493.1:0-3893 GCA_036278215.1 Gammaproteobacteria bacterium
GCATAGCTCTCCAGCGGCACAGCGGGCACCTCAGCCACCGGCAAGTGCCTGACGACCAGCCGCGGTTTTGCCCGCCGCTCAGCACCAGCGTCGCGAGTACGCACTCCGCCATCGGCTGCCACCTCTTCGAGCTGGCTTGCTGCACTCGCCTTGATCGGCGTCACATGCACCGTGTCAGCATAAAGCCTGGCGGGCGATTCCCGCGTCCTGGGTGTCGCCTCCTCCATAACGACAGATACCTCCGTGTGCAGTCGCCCGGATACCTTACCCTCCTATAAGCAATCAGCGTGCCAAGAAATCGTTCGTAAACAACCTCCTTGGCAAGGGAAGCCACAGTTGCAATCTGTACAGTTGCCTCACTTGCCTTACAGCTCAGTCGGACTCCCCGCTTGATACCAACCACAGGTAGTCCCATCTCTTTTTATGTTCATCATCCATGCGGCTTACTGGGCAAGCCGCTCCAGAACAGTAGCCACCGACCGCTAGGCGCTTGGCCCAGCCGTAGCGCCGAACAGGTGCGCCAGCAACGAATTTAAAAAACGAACGTACCAACACCCTACAGCCAGAAAGTACTTAACAACCTTTAAGAAGGAAAAAGGTCTGTGGAAAACGTTTCACCGTCGCTTCTGTATCTGTTGCCCAGCGGCGCCGATGATTCTTTATCGCCCTCTATTCGTGCCCGCGGCTGGAATGTCTATAAAGCTAACCATCCCCAGCAGGCGATCGAACTCATGAGCGAGCTCGATCTTTGCATCGGTCTGGTACAGCTTGAGGGGTTCGACGCGCAGGTCTTGCAGGCTGAGCGTCTGTTCGACTCGAATGGCACGGTCAACTGGGTAGCACTTGTGCCTCGCCAATCCGCCTGGTCGCCGACCACATGCCAGCTCATCGCCGACTATTGCTACGACTACCACACCACGCCGGTAGACCTGGACAGGCTCGTCGCCACGCTCGGCCACGCCCACGGCATGGCAAAAGTCGTAAGCCGTGCGCGCAGCGCCTACAACGATCTCCCCCTGGACCCGGCCGGAGAGCTGCATATCATCGGGCAATCGCCATGCATGCAGAATCTGCGCCGGCAGATCCGCAAAGTTGCCGCCAGCGACTTTAACGTCATTATCCGCGGTGAAAGCGGCACGGGTAAGGAGCTGGTGGCGCAGGCCATGCACCGCTTGTCGCGCCGCTCTGAACAGCCCTTTGTTGCGGTCAATTGTGGCGCGCTGCCTAAGGACCTGATTCAGGCCGAGCTGTTCGGACATGAAAAAGGCTCTTTCACAGGGGCGGATCAACGCCGTGTGGGCCGTATTGAGGCTGCCCAGGGCGGGACCCTGTTCCTGGACGAGATTGGTGACCTACCCCTCAACATGCAGGTGAACCTGCTGCGCTTCCTGCAGGAGAAGACCATCCAGCGGGTCGGCGGCATCGCGCCGATTCCGGTCGATACCCGCGTCATCGCAGCCACGCACGTCAACCTGGAAAAAGCGACCGCCGAAGGGCACTTTCGTGAAGACCTCTATTATCGGCTCAATGTGCTTCACATCGAAGTCCCTCCCCTACGCCACCGCAGCGGTGATATCGAACTGCTGGCGCATTACTTCTTCAAGAAATTCGCCAGCAGCTTCCGGCCCATGCTCAAGGGCTTCAGCCAGCAGGCGATCGACGACATGAACAGCTACCTCTGGCCAGGCAATGTTCGGGAACTGCAACATCGGGTGTTGCGGGCTGTTGTGATGTGCGAAGGCAAGCAGATCACCTCACGCGATCTGGCGATGGACCAGCCCAATCCGAACGCCCCTCTTGCCACCTTGGCCAAGACGCGGGCTTTGGCGGAGAAAAGCGCGATCGAGGCCAGTCTGGCAGCGGCGCGCAACAACGTCTCGAAAGCGGCGCGCTACCTCGCCATCTCCCGTGTGACGCTCTACCGCCTCATGGAGCAGCACGGCATCGACTGGCAGCGTAGCCAGGAGACGGCGGGCGGCTGAGTCTCGCTAGGACTCCACGGTCCCAAACAGACGGCGGCGCACCGGCAACTGCGCAAACAGCCGCTCGTAAGCGGCCAGGAGCTTTGGCGCTTCATAACACCATGCCAACTCCCGCTCCACCCGTTCGCGGCCGAAACGGCCCATGCGGGCACGGCGCTCCGGATCGTCCAGCAGCTCCACGAGCTTGGCCGCCAGATCAATCTCGTCATTCGGCCGGGCGTAGAGAGAGGCCTGTCCGGCCGAATAGCGGCCTTCGGTCAGCTCGAATTGCACGATGGGCTTGCCCAGAGCCATGTACTCCATGATTTTATTCATGGTCGACTTGTCGTTCATCGGATTGACGACGTCCGGATTGACGCAGATGTCGGCGGTGTTAAGCATCGCCAACAGCTCAGCGTCCGGCACCCGGCCAGTGAAGGTCACGTAGTCGGCGATGCCTAGCTCTTGCGCGTAGGCACGCATGGCCTCCAGCTCGGTACCACCCCCCACCAGGCCGAACTGCACGTCCTCGCGGCCCAGGTCCCGGACAACGTGTCGTGCGGCCCGCAGCAGCAGATCGATGCCCTCCTGCTTGCCCATGACCCCGACATAGCCGACCAAGTAGCGACGGCCGGCCTTCAGCGCCGGCACCGGCGGCTGTATCCGCAACCTCGACAGGTTCGGGCCGCTGCGGACAACGAACACCCGATCCTCGGGCATGCCACCCCGCTCGATGGCGATGCGGCGGTAGGACTCGTTGGTGACGATGGCGACATCGGCACTGCGATAAGTCCAGCGCTCAAGCAGCAGCATCAGCCGGTAGAACAGATCGCGCCGGCCGAATTTGGCTTCGTAGAGTTCCGGGTTGATGTCGTGGTGATCGAATAAAAAACGCTTGCCGAAGGGTCGAAACACGGCGGCCACCAGAAAGATCAGATCCGGCGGGTTGCAGGCGTGGATCACATCGAAACCGCGCTTTCGCGCCGCCTTCAGGCTAAGCCTCAACTCCCAGAACAGCGCCGCGCCATACTCCAGGAGATAGCCGAGGGCTCCCGCCCCTTCGACCGGCAACGGGTGGCGGTAAATGTGGATGCCATCGATTTCTTCTTCCCTGGCCTCGTAGCCTTTACCGGTCGGCGAGATAACCGTCACCTGATAGCCGGCGTCACGCAGCGTCGTCGCCTCCTGCCAGACCCGCCGGTCGAAGGGAACCGGCAGGTTCTCGACGATGATCAATACCCGGCGGGGCTTACCAACAGATGCCATCGTAGCTCTTCCCGTCCGATATCCGCTGATCCAAGCGCACCAGATCGACCACCGCTTTATTGGCATCCAGCTGGTCGAGCACACCAGCGAATTCCGCTGATTTATTGCCGATGATCAGCGTGTCGGCGTGATCCAGCACCTCCTCAATGCTCTGGGCCATCAACGCGGAGATATGCGGAATGTGGTTGAGGATGTAATCGCGGTTGGCGCCGACCAGGCGGGCCAGGTTGACGTTGCTGTCGAAGATCCGCAACTCGTAGCCCTTGCCCAGAAGCTGCTCGATCAGCTCGACCACCGGGCTCTCGCGCAGATCGTCCGTATCGGGCTTGAAGCTGAACCCGAGCACGCCGATTTTGCGGTGGCCTTTGCCGATCACCAGCTCCAAGGCCCGCTCCACCTGGCGCCGGTTGCTCGGTAGGATCGAACTCAGGATCGGCAGGTCCACATCCAAGGTGCGGGCCCGATAGTTCAGCGCCCGCAGATCCTTGGGCAAGCAGGAGCCGCCGAAGGCGAAACCGGGTTTCAAATAGTACGAAGACAGGTTGAGCTTGGTGTCTTGGCAGAAGACGTCCATCACCCGATGACTGTCCAGCTTCAAGGCCTTGCAGAGGTTGCCGATCTCGTTGGCGAAGCCGACCTTAAGGGCGTGCCAGGCGTTGTCGGTGT
>DASULL010000494.1:0-3035 GCA_036278215.1 Gammaproteobacteria bacterium
AGCCATCATCAAGGTCGCCCAGCGTGTCGGGATTCCGCTGGCGACGATTCGCGAGGCTTTGCAGACCTTGCCGGAAGGGCGCACGCCGACGGCGGCAGACTGGAGTAAGTTGTCGGCCCGATGGAAGGCGGATCTGGACGACAGGATCGCCAAGCTGACCCAACTGCGCGATCACCTCAGCGACTGCATCGGCTGCGGCTGCCTGTCCATTGATTCCTGCCCGTTGCGCAATCCCTGGGATCAGCTGGGCGAGCAAGGTCCCGGCCCGCAGTTGCTCGATCCGAGCTAGCACGATGTCGCCTGCCGCTCCCGGTGAAAAGGCTCCGACCCGGCAATTCAACCAGTTGCCAGGTAATTGCTGAAGCAGGTGGATTGCAGTTCTTCCATGGTCTTGGTCCAAGATGGGGGCTACCGGCCGGTACTATCGATCGCTTTAGCCATGTTTGGCGAGTAAGCCAGGTAAGCTGCCGCTGCCGCGGCGGCCACAGCAGTGGCAGCAAGCAGCAGTCCCATATCCCGAAAGGTGGCAGCGAAGCCAAATGATTCGATCCAGGGCTGGCTGACGAGAGGGGAAAGGAACTGGCCAAGAAAGATGCTCGCCGTCAACCCTCCGGCGGCGCGGCCGCGAAACTCGGCTGGCGCGACCAGCATCGTGCCGGCCATAAGGTTCGGCATGATGGCCCCCATTCCAATTCCCGTTATTGCGATCGCCAGGACGATGATGGCATAGGATGCTGCTGCAGCTACAAGCCAGTATCCGATCGTCATAAGTGCAAATCCGATCGCAAACATGCCAGTAATACCAACGCGCTGGCGAACCCGGGCGTAGGCTAAGGCCATGCAAGTCGAGCCGAGGTTGAGCAGGCCAATGGCTAGGCCGGCACGGCTGGGAGCCTCGATGCCAAGGCTCTGGAGGTAGAAAGGCAGCTGGGTCGGTATCAGGTAGAAGACGACGCTGTTCAGGATTGCAACGGCAAAGAGCAGCGCAATTATCGCCTGTGGTCGGTCGCTAGCGGACCGGTTGCTTACCATCGTTGGAGCCGAGGGCGCACGGGAGGGCTCGTTGATAAAGAGGATCACGGCTGGAAGCAGCATGAACGCCAAGCCGTAGACGGCGAAGGGTGCCCGCCAGTGGAAGTCGGCGAGCAGCCCGCCACTGGTCAGGAATACCAAGCCCCCGACACCGATGAAGGCCGCCTGCAGGCCCATGAAACGATCGCGCTCCGGCCCGGAAAAATAGTCGCCGACCAAAGCCGTGGCTGTCGTCATGGTTCCGGCGACGGCTACGCCAAGCAAAGCGCGGCCAATGAGCAGCTCGTTAAGCGCGCTGAGGGCCAGGCCGGAGATCCCGGCGAAGCCGTAAAGTACGATCGAGCCGATCAACAGCGGCCGCCGGCCGAACCGATCGGCCAGGTCGCCGGCGAACGGTGCGCAGAAGGCGATAAAGAGGGCAGGCAAGGTCAGTACCAGCCGGGTCAGCAAGCCGGCATTCTCGGTGGTGGCGAAGTGCGCTTCGATTGCGGGCAGGGAGGGGGCGATGGTGGCGCCCGACATGATGGTGAGTGCGGCAATGAGTAACAGCGTTGCCTTGCGCGCTGGAATATTCTCGCTGGCTTTGTCGATAACCGCTGCGTTTGTGTTAGCTGTGCCGGCTGCCTGTAAGATTTGCTTCGGATCGAGCGGTTTCACGCGACCACCTCTGCATATGGTGTGACGGTGCGTGCATCGCGCAGAGCTGTGGCCCACCAATGCAAACGTGCCAGCAGTACCGCCATAGGTTTGCTTGCCCGCTCAGGAGCCAGCAGTTTGCCTGTGGTGTCGAATTGTTCCCAGTAATTGCTGAAGCTTACGCAATCCCTGATCGTAACGGCGTGCAGTTCCGCGAATACTAGCCGTAGCTGCTCGACTGCGCGCAGGCCGCCGGAGATCCCGCCATAGGAAATGAAGGCAACCGGTTTCGCTTGCCATTGGTCGTGCACCGAATCGATCAGAAACTTCAGCGCCGCGGGATAGCCGCGGTTGTACTCGGGCGTCACGATAATAAAAGCGTCGGCCAAGCCGAGCCGTTGTCGTAGAGTGGTTACAGCGGCCCCGGTTTTGCGTTCGTGCCGGTCTGGTAAAGCCAGGGTCGCTGGGTCGATCAGGTCCAGCGCGAACTCGGCGCGTTTGGCGATTTCCTCGCTGGCCCAGCGTACGACTGTGTCGCAGAAGCGGCCTTCCCGCGTGCTGCCATAGATCAGCGCGATTTTGACTTGTTGAGTCACGGACAGTACTCCCTGGCTATTTGCCGTAGAAGAGCACCAGCCTAAATCCTCAACTTTGCTTGAGGTCAAGGGCAATGTTGCGGGGTTGCGAGGAGCCTAGCCGCCGGTTGCGACCGATGGGCGGTGGGCGTGCGCCGTCGAGGCTTGCTTGGTCAGCTGACAGGCGGGCAGCCGGCGCCGTTGAGCAATTCCTGCTGATAGTAATCGGCCAGATCTCGCAGCGCTGTTCGGCCATCGCCATTGAAGCTGGCACCATGCATGAGCGCCAACGTACGCGGGTTGAGCTCGCTTAACCGGCGCAGCGTCGGTGCAGTTGCTGGCGTGATGGCGGTAGCCATGAAGGTCCGCTCCGCCGCGATAGCCGGTCCGACGATATCACCCTCTGTCAAAACAGCCGCGCCCAGGTGGGTGAACAGGTCGCCACAGAGCAGGGTGGCGGTGCTTTCTTCGAACAGGAGGCCGGCATCCCAGCCGTGGGGCACATGAGGAGTGGCGAAATAGCGAACCCGCCGATCGCCGAGGTCGAGAACTTCGCTATCGGCGAGGCTGCGTGGCGGGCGGTCGGCAAGGTCGCGTACAGAAACATCACAACCCAGCGCACCAACTGCCACTTCGGCCAGTGGGGCTGCCGCCAGCCATTGGTTCATGGCTCCGCACTCGTCCGCCTCGACATGACCGAAGCTGATCCAACGCAGCTTTTCGATGGGCAGGATGGTATTCAGCGCTGCAGAGACAGCAGGAAACAAACCGCGCATCCCGCAGTGGAATAGC
>DASULL010000495.1:0-13417 GCA_036278215.1 Gammaproteobacteria bacterium
GAGTGAAGGCTGGGCGCGGCACCTTAAGGGCGATGTGATCGAGGCGTACTCCGCCGGTGTGGCGCCGCATGGCGTTGATCCGCGGGCGGTGCAGGTCATGGCAGAGGTGGGGGTGGATATTTCCGGCCACGCCTCGAAGCATGTGGATGACTTGGTGGAGGTGGCGTTCGATTATGTTGTCACAGTCTGTGACAACGCTGCCGAGAGCTGTCCTGTTTTTCTGGGGCAGGCAAAGAAACTGCACCACAGCTTCCAGGATCCGCCGCGACTGGCCCGGGAAACTGCAACCGAAGAAGAAGCACTGGTGCACTATCGCCGAGTGTGTGATGAGATCCGCGCGTTCATTGAAACCTTGCCGGAGGGGTTGCCGCGATGAGCGCGGCGGTCAGTCACCGGATCATGGCGTCGACAAGCCGCTAATCCCGACCGCCAACAGGCGGCTCTTCGTGCAGGAGTTGCCTTACCACTGTGTTGGAGAACCCGTGACGATACGTGAGCTGCCCAATCCCGACTTCCTGCCCAACCTTGATGAGAAGCACGTCGATCCGCCGGCTGTTGAGCGATTTAGCGCACGGGCATCGTTGACTCATCCGCCGCGCATTCTGCTGCTGTACGGTTCGCTGCGCGAGCGCTCGTACAGCCGGCTGCTGACCGAAGAAGCCGCCCGGCTGCTGCGGCATTTCGGCGCCGAGCCGCGCATCTTCGACCCGCGCGGACTGCCGCTGCCGGACGCCACCGAGGTAGATCACCCCAAGGTGCAGGAACTGCGCGAGCTGTCGCTGTGGTCGGAGGGGCAGGTCTGGTGCAGCCCCGAACGGCACGGCAACATCACCGGCGTGTTCAAGAGCCAGATCGACTGGCTGCCCTTGAGTGAGGGCAGTATCCGCCCGACCCAGGGCCGCACCCTGGCGGTGATGCAGGTTTGCGGCGGCTCACAGTCCTTCAACGCAGTCAACGCGCTGCGCGTACTTGGCCGCTGGATGCGCATGATCACCATCCCCAACCAGTCCTCGGTGCCCAAAGCCTTCCAGGAGTTCGACGAAGCCGGCCGCATGAAGCCGTCGCCGTACTACGACCGGATCGTCGACGTGATGGAGGAGCTGGTGAAGTTCACTCTGTTGACCCGAGATCAGGCTGCCTACCTCACTGACCGCTACAGCGAACGCAAGGCCGACTCCGCGGTATCCCGTCAAGTCGATCGATTGGTGACGGCGGCGACCGAGAGCCAATGAGCCTGACGGTATCACCCAGTCCGGCCGACTCTCTTGAGGTTATCGTGATCGGCGGCCAAGCCGGGTTAGCACTCGGCTACTGGCTGCGGCGGCGCAAGCGCCGCTTCGTTATTCTCGACCGCGAAACCAAGCCGGGAGGTGCCTGGAACTATGGTTGGGGCAGCTTGATCTTGTTCTCTCCCGGCCCCTGGAGTTCGCTGCCGGGCTGGCTGCACCCCGGCAGCGAAGATGCGTATCCCAGCCGTGATGAGCTCCTCGACTATATGGAGCGTTATGAGGACCGCTATCAGCTGCCGATCGCGCGCCCGGTCAACGTGCAAGCGGTGTACCGGGAGCAGGGCGGCTTTCGCCTGGAAACCAGCCAGGGCGATTGGCAGGCGGCAGTGGTGGTCAGCGCCACCGGCACCTGGGGCAATCCGTATCTGCCAGAGTACCTGGGCCGTGATCGCTATGCCGGCTTGCAGCTGCATTCCGCCCACTATCGCCATCCTTAGTGCTTCGCGAATCTCCGGGTACTCGTAGTCGGCGGCGGTAACTCTGGCACGCAGATACTGGCGGAAGTGTCGCGGCTGGCCGAAACCCGCTGGGTGACGCTTGAGCCGGCTCGCTTTCTCCCGGACGAGGTCGACGGTCGGGTGCTGTTTCAGCGCGCCACTGCCCGCTGGAGGGCTGCCCAACAAGGCCGGCCATTTGAGGAGTTGCCGGGCGCCTTCGGAGATATCGTCATGGTGTCGTCAGTGCGGGAAGCGCGCGACCGCGGTGCGCTCGAAGCCGTGCGGCCGTTTACAGAAATGACCCCGCACGGGGTGATCTGGCCCGATGGGCGCAGTGAAGCAATCGATACGGTGATCTGGTGTACCGGGTTTCGGCCGGCACTGGCGCATCTGTGGCCGCTCGGCTACGGCAAACTGGCCGGCCTCGGCAACGCTGATTGGTGTCGGTCGCACGGCGCGCGAGACAGTCAGTGAAATCGAAGCCTATCTCGATCGACCGAGGAATCCATAAGTCCGCGCCACAACCTGCCCGAAGTCCTCTCTATCACCTGCTGCCCGCTTCACTCGCTCCCATAAGCTGGCTGGCGGCTGCAACAATTCGTCCGCTGCCTGCTGTGAAGTCAGACAGCCGGCGGGGGAGGGATTCGATATCTCGTCCCGCCACAGGGTTTCCGCTGGACTGCGCGCATAAAGCATCCCAGAGCGGCGGCGGCGATGGCCGCGAGTAGCACAAGAGCAGTGCTCATCGGCAGCCCAGCGCGAAGCAGGCCGCCCACCAGCGCGGGTGCGACCGCCATCGACAGCAAGGCAGGGCGAGCGAGCCCACCGAGCAGAGCGCCTTGCCGCTCCGCCCCAAATAGCTCTGCCGGTACCGTTCCCCTGACGATGGTCAGCACGCCATTAGCGAAGCCGTAAGCGGCGGCGAACAGGCAGCCGACGAGAATGGAGTCTTGCATCGCACTGAGCAGGAGCACCGCCAGTACCATCAGACTTAACGCAGCGATGCCGGCGCGACTCGCCGGGATGCGCGGCGCCAGTGCCCACTCGATGATACGTCCCGTTACTTGCATTGGTCCGATCAGCGCTGCAATCCACACTGCCTCATCCATGGAGAAACCGCGGCTGACCAGAGCGGTAATAACGAACGCCGACAAGGCTCCGAAGACGAAGGTCGCCAGAGCGAAGCCACCGGCAAGCCATAGATAACGCTTATCCGCCGTCAGCTTGCTGACTGACCCCGAGGCGACGCCTGGACTTGCCAGGACGCCGGTAGCGGCGGGTAGCAGCCCCAGATAAATTGGCAGGCACACCAGCAGATGCAGGCCGGCGAACAAGACGAGAGTTTCGCGCCAGCCCCAGTTGGCCGCCAAGCTGTTTGCCAGCGGCCAGAAAACGGTGCTCGCAAATCCACCGAACAAAGTAAGGCTACTGACGGCACGGCGGAAGTGTTGCGGGGCGATCTGGTGCAGCGTGGCGAAGGCGGAGTCATAGAGACACATCGCCATGGCAGCCCCCGCTAGCATCCAACCCAGCAGATAGCTTGGGGTGCTCTGCGCCGAGGCGACGATTAGTAGGGCGGTGGCGGCGACAATCGAGCCGGTTGCCATGATGCGGCGACCGCCGTGGCGGTCGATCCAGCGGCCCGCGTACGGTGCGGTGGTGCCTGAGATCAACAATCCGACAGAGAAGGCGCCAAAGATAACAAACTCGCTGAAGCCGAGGTCGGCGCGGATGGGCGCGGCCAGCACGGCCAAGCTGTAGTGCAAGCTTCCCCAGCCGATGATCTGAGTGATGCCGAGCGCCGGAATAAGCCAGATCAGCGTCATCTTGCGGGTGTGCGCTGGCGACGTGTTGCAGGAGCTGACAGGATCCGTCACAGGGTGGTTGCTCTACGCTATGTGGATCGACCGCCCCGGATTTTTGGGAGGCTCCGAGCCTTCTGACGACCGAAGCAGAAGCGCTGTAAAAACTGATAGTAAAACAAAGCTGCCATGTCCATATCGCCATGGTAGCTGTGGCGCAGGTCCGCTCTCGATTCAGTCCTTCTTCTTCCCCAGCCACTGCACCTGATACAGGTCCAACCGCCGGTCCTGGAAGTTGCGGACCGAGCCCTCGTGGCGCACTTCCCGCAGCAGGTCGAGGTCGAGATCCACCACTAGCGTCATCTCGGTGTTCGGCGTCGATTCCGCCATCACGGCGTCATGGGGAAAGGCGAAGTCGGATGGGGAGAACACCGCGGATTGCGAGTACTGAATGTCGATGTTTTCGACTTTCGGCAGGTTGCCGACGCTGCCGGTGATGGCGACGTAGCATTCGTTTTCAATTGCTCGCGCTTGGCTGCACTGGCGTACTCGCAGGTAGCTCTGCTTGGTGTCGACCCAGTAAGGGACGAATAGGATCTGCATGCCGCGCGCCGCCAGCAGCCGCGGCAATTCCGGGAACTCGACGTCGTAACAGATCAGACTGCCGATTTTGCCGACATCGGTATCGAATACCTTCAGCTCGTTGCCGCCCTCGACGCCCCAGTAGAAGCGCTCGTCCGGAGTAATGTGCAGCTTGTATTGGCAATCGGTGGTGCCATCCCGCCGGAGCAGATAGGAAACGTTGTGCAGCGTCTGTTCTTCGTACTCGGGCATGCTGCCAGCGATGATGTTGATGTTGTAGCTGACCGCCAGTCTGAGCATGCGTTCGCGGATCTCCTCGGTGAACTCGGCCAGATGGCGGATTGCCTCGGCCGGCTGGTCCTGATTGAACTGGGACAGCAGCGGCGTGTTGAAGAACTCGGGAAAGACGGCGAAATCGGCCTTGTAGCCGGCCAGGGCGTCGACGAAGAACTCCACCTGGCCCATCAGATCGTCGACGGTGCGCATGGTGCGCATCTGCCACTGGACCGCGCCGACCCGCACCACGGTCTTGCGGCCGCCGACCAGCGGCTCCTTCTCCTGATAGTGGATATTGCTCCACTGCACCAGGGTGGCATAGCCGCGCGAAGCTTGGTCTTCCGGGATATAGCCGCGGATGATCCGGCGTACGTGGAAGTCGTTGGCGAGCTGGAAGGAAAGGATGGGGTCGTAGATCTCCCGTCGCTTCACCAGTTCGATGTATTCCTCCGGCGGCATCCGGTCGGCGTAATTGCGGTAGCCGGGTATCCGGCCGCCGGCGACGATGGAGCGCAGGTTGAGGTTACGGCACAACTCCTTGCGGGCATCGTACAGTCGCCGGCCCAGGCGCATGTGGCGATAGTCCGGGTCGACGAACACGTCGACGCCGTAAAGCACATCGCCGCTGGGGTCGTGGGTAGTGAAGTAACCGTTGCCGGTAATCTGCTGGTAGCTGTGGCGATCGCCGAAGCGGTCGTAGTTGACGATCAGCGTCAGCGCGGCCGCAACGACCCGACCGTTGTCTTCGATACAGATCTGGCCTTCCGGAAAGCGGCTGATCTGGGCGGCGAACTGATCATAGGTCCACGCTCCCATGGAGGGATAGACCACATCCATGATGCGGCGAATCGCGGGATAATCCTCCAGGGCCAGATTGCGCAACTTGAGGAGGTGCTCTTCCGGTTCGGTGCTGTTGGGTGCTGGGTCTCGATCGCTCATAATATGTCGATTGGGATATTTGCAGCCTGATCTGGTCTTGGTTCCGGCAGGTTTCAAGCGCATTCCTATACGAATACGCACGCTACGGAGCAAACCCGGCTCCAGCGGCCCCGGATCAATCACCCTAACTAAGCGGTCCGCCATGTTTCGCTTCGCCCAGCGCAGACGCACTTGGTTCGTAGCGCTGCTGGCCGTATGGCTGAGCGGCACGGCAGCGGCGGCCGTGCGCCTGGAGATCAGCGGCGCTCCGGCCGAGCTGCGTGACAACATCCGCGCCCACATCGGCGATTTGCCGCAGGCCGCGGACGATGCCGGGCGGCGTCTGCAGCAGCGTGTTCGTACCGCCGCGCAGCAGGCAGCCCAGGCGTTGGGCTACTACAACAGTGAAATCGCGCTGGAACGCGAACGCAGCGGCGAGGATGTCGTTCTGCGGCTGCAGGTTACTCCGGGCGAGCGTACTCGGATCGTCGCCGTCGACCTCGAGATCGTCGGCGCGGCCCAGCAGGACCGGGCGTTTCAGCAAGCCCGCGAACAGTTGCCGATCAAGCCCGGTCAACCGCTGAACCACGGCGAGTACGAAGCTGCCAAGCAGACGCTGCAGAACCTGGCCCTGCGGCGCGGCTTTTTCGATGCGCGCTTCACCCGCCAGCGGGTTCTGGTTGATGCGGCCGCTAACACCGCCAGGGTAGAGCTCAGTTTTGACTACGGCGTACGCTACCAGATCGGGGTGGTCAGTTTTTCGGAAACGCCATTCGATGACGAGCTGCTGGCTAAGATGGTGCCGTTCCAACAAGGAGACCCTTACGAGGCGGAGGAAATCGTCGCACTCAACCGTAACCTGCTGGAAAGCCAGTATTTCGGGGCGGTGCGGGTGCGGCCGTTGCCGGACCAAGCGGTCGAGCAGCAGGTTCCGGTCGAAGTCTCGCTGGATGTGGCCGAGCCTAACCGGGTCGGTCTAGGCCTCGGTTACTCCACCGACATCGGCCCGCGGGCGCAGGTCAACTGGCGCCGGCGCTGGGTCAACCGCCACGGCCACAGTGCCGGGGCACAGCTGGAGCTAGCCGAGTTGCGGCAGACGGTCGAATCGCAGTACCGCATCCCGCTGTCCAGCCCGATCGACGACGTTCTGGAGTTCCTGCTGGGCTTGCAGAACGAAGAATTCCAGGACACCAGCAGCGAGCGTTTCACCCTGTCGGCGCAGCGCTTGCAGCGCCTGTCGAGCGGCTGGCGGCGGACGATCTCGATCCGTTGGGACTACAGCGATTTCAGCGTCGGCGATGTGCACGACACCACCCAGTTGGTGCTGCCCGGCCTGGGCTACACTCGCACCCGCACCAGCGGTGGCGTCGATCCGCTGCAGGGCGACCGGCTGCTGTTCAACGTCGAGGCTACCCATCCCGTGCTCGGCTCCGATATTGAGCTTGAGTGGGTCCGTCTCGGCGCCCGCTGGCTGCGGAGCATCTCGCGTCGGCACCGCTTCCAGCTGCGTGCCGATGCCGGCGCGCTGGCCGCGTCCGACTTTGATCAGGTACCGCCGTCGCTGCGATTTTTTGCCGGCGGCGACCAGAGCGTGCGCGGCTTCGCCTACAACAGCATCGGCCCGGAAAATGCCGCCGGCGATGTCGTCGGCGGTCGCTACCTGCTTACTGGCAGTGTCGAATATGGCTGGTATATCCGCGACACCTGGCGGTTGGCTCTATTTACCGACGCTGGTAACGCTATGGATACGCTGGCGTTAGAGCCAAAGGTGGGCGCTGGTTTCGGCATTCATTGGATCTCCCCGGTCGGGCCGATACGGCTGGATTTCGCCTGGGGAGTAAGCGAAGACAGGATTCCGTTCCGGCTGCACTTCTCCATGGGACCGCAGCTGTGACCCGACGGTTGGCTGCGCTGCTTAGTGTCGTCATGACGCTGCTGCTGCTGATGTTCGGCTTTGCCAGCCTGCTGCTGCTGACCACCGCCGGCGCGCGCTGGCTGGCCGACTGGGCGATGGAGCTGGAGCCGCGGCTGGCGCTCACTATCGACAGCGGTGCTATCGCTTCCGGGTTGGTCGTTTCTAACCTGAGCTGGCGCGATCAAGCGCTTGATCTGAGCGCGACCGGTGCCGAGCTGGACTGGAGTCCCGGCTGCCTACTGGCGGCAAGGGTTTGCCTGGATCGGTTGGCCTTGGCCGGTCTACAGATCAGCGTACGGCCAACGGCAAGCGAGTCGGAAAGTCAGCCGTCGGCCGCCGACGTGCGCCTGCCGCTGCCGGTTCAGCTGCAACTGCTGCAGCTGAACGACGCCCGGCTGACGCTGCCGGACAGCGTAATCACGCTGCGTCGGCTGCAGGCCAGCGGTGACTTCAGCGGTAACACTCTGACCTTGGAGTGGCTGCGCGCCGCCGGCCTCGACCTCACCCTCGCCACCGCTGCCGAGGAACCTGCCGCTGCCGTGCCCGCCGAGAATCGGCCGATCCGGTTGCCGGAGATCGATCTGCCGTTCGATCTGGTCGTCCAGAACCTACTGCTGGAAGACGCCGACCTGCAGCGTGCCGACCAGCGCTTCATCGTTGGTACGCTGGCCGTGTCGGCTGCGCTGCGCGGCTCACAGCTGGAGATTCAGCGAGTTGAGCTGGGCGCCGACGGGCTGGAGGCAGAGGTGGTTGGCCGGGCCACGTTAGCCGGCGGCTATCCCTTATCGGTGCGCTTGAACGCCGAGTTGGCGACACCTGATCTGCCGGCACCACTGCGGCTGTCCGCTGGCCTGGAAGGCAGCCTGGAACAGCTTGCGGTTACCGCCGATCTGCTAAGCCCGGTTGCCTTGCGCGCCGAGGCAACTCTGCAGCCGCTTGTTGCCGGTCTGCCGTTTGAGCTTGCCGCCCGCTGGCAGCAGCTTGCCTACCCATTTACCGGCGCAGCGGCAGTCCTGCTGCGCAACGGTGAACTCAAGCTGACCGGCGATCTGGCGGCGTACCAAGGTATCCTGACGACCATGGTCGAGGGCGAGCAGCTGCCTGCCGGCGACTGGCACCTCCGCTTTGCCGGCGACGGCGATCAGCTGCGTGTGACCCAGCTCGATGCCGCCACTCTTGACGGCACTCTCAAGGCCGACGGTCTGCTGCGCTGGCGCGACGGCCTGCGCTGGCAGGCTCGCCTGATCGCCCAGGACCTGAATCCGGGGGCGCACTGGCCCGATTATCCCGGCCGGCTCGGCGGCGCGCTGGAGCTACATGGACAGGTCGAAGATAACGGCGTGGCTTTTGTCGCCACCACCCCGGGCATCGAAGGCGCACTGCGCGGTTATCCGCTGGCCTTGCACGGCGCCGTAAACAAGAGCGCTGACGACAGCTGGCGCTTCGATGGTTTGAGGCTGACCAGCGGGCGTAATCGCCTGGAAGTTGCTGGCCGGCTTGAACAGAATTGGGCCCTCCAAGGCAGTTTCGAACTGCCGGAGCCGGGCGTATTGCTGCCCGAACTTGCCGGCTCCGCCAGCGGGCAGTTCACCGTGCGCGGTGCGCTGGCCGAGCCGGACGTCAGCTTGGAGCTACAAGGCCGCAGGCTGCGCTATCAGGACAAGAGGCTCGCCGAGATCGGGCTGCGGCTAGACCTACGCCAGCTGGCGCTGGAGCGCAGCAATCTGCAATGGACCGCCAGTGGCCTGCAGCTTGGCGAGCAGCGGTTTGGCCGGATTCAGGGAACGCTTGCTGGCAATCGAGCCGAGCACGAGCTCACGCTGCGTGTCGATAACACCAAGTATGGCGGTCAGCTGCGCCTGCGCGGTCGGCTGGATGAGCAGCTCAACTGGGCTGGCGAGTTGCTGGCGGCGACGCTCAAGTTGCCGCCGCGGCAGCAGTGGGCCCTGGCTGAGCCGGTGGCGCTGCGTTGGCAACAGAAGCAGGGTGAGTTAGCGGTAGCGGCGCACTGCTGGCGGCAGCAGGAGGCCAGCCTGTGCCTGGAAGAAAATACCGTGCTTGGCCAGAGCGGCGGAGTGCGATTGGCGCTGAGCGGTTTTCGTACCAACTGGTTGGCACCCTGGCTGCCGCAGGGCTTGCGCTGGCAGGCCTCGCTCGACGGCCGGGCCAGCGCCAGCTGGCAGCCGGATATGCCGCCGAGCGCGCGGGTCGAACTCAGCAGCAACGGCGGCATCATCTTGCTTGAGCAGGAAGACGCCGACCCGTTGGAACTGGTTTACCAGCGGGTCGATGCCCAGCTCGGGCTCGACCGCAACGTGCTCGATGCCTCGCTGGAGCTGGCCTCACAGCGCCTCGGTGCCGGCCATGTGCTGGCTCGGACTCGGCTCGACTCGGAGCCGCGCCCGCTGGAGGGTGATGTCGCGCTCGACGGCTTGCAGTTGAGTCTGCTGAGGGCTTTCCTGCCGGACATCCAGACGCTCAACGGCACCGTCGGCGCCAATGGCTTTCTGACTGGTACCCTGCAGGATCCTCAGTTCGTCGGCAGCCTTCGTTTGGCCGACGGCGAACTTGCCGCCGCCACTCTGCCGATGACCTTGAACGACGTTCAGCTGCGGGCGGAGGTTTCCGGTAACGAGGCGCAGTTGGTCGGCAGCTTCCGCAGCGGCGACGGCAGCGGCCATATTGGCGGCACTGCCGGCTGGAGTGCCGGGACATGGCAGCTGAATCTCGCCGTCGATGGCGACCAGCTGCGGTTTTTCTATGAGCCGGTGGCCGATCTGCGGGTCAGCCCGAGCCTCAAAATACAGATTGAGCCGCAGCAGGTCGGGGTCGAGGGGAAAGTGTTCGTGCCTCGCGGCAAGATCACTCTCAAGCAGTTGCCGGAAGGTGCGGTTGCGGTGTCGAACGATGTAATCGTGATCAACCGCGCGGGCACGATCGGAAAGGAGCAGGCTCCCGCCGCCGAATGGCGAGTAACCACCGACATCGAGCTCACGCTCGGCAACGCGGTGCGGATTGAAGGCTACGGCTTGGAAGGCCGCTTGGCCGGCAGTCTGCGCCTGCGCCAGCGGCCAGGCGGCGTGCCCGAGGCGATTGGCGAGCTGAGCGTAGTCGATGGCCGCTATGAGGCCTATGGCCAGAATCTGGAGATACGGCAAGGCCAGCTCCTGTTTTCCGGGCCGCTGAAGGAGCCGAACCTCAACATCGAAGCGGTACGCCGGACCGATAACGTTGTCGCCGGCTTGCGGATCGAGGGAGAGCCGAAGCAGCCGCAAGTGACGCTGTTCTCCGAACCTGGCCTGCCACAAGAGGAGATTCTTTCTTATCTGATCCGGGGCCGGCCGCTAGGCGCGGAAGGGGCTGGCAGCGATCAACTGCTGGCCCAGGCGGCGGTCAGCCTCGGCGTTTTCGGCGGCAAGGGTTTTGCCAGTTCACTGGCACGAGAGCTGGGCGTCAAGGATTTTGAGGTTGGGACCGCCGGTGAGGGCGAGGAGACGCAGGTAGAACTAAGCGGCTATATCACTCCCGACCTGTTGGTGCGCTACGGGATTGGCGTCTTTGAGCCGGTCAATACGCTCACCCTGCGTTACCGGATCAGCAAAAGCTTTTTCGTCGAAGCTGTCAGCGGGCTGGAGAGTGCGCTGGATTTCTTCTACGAATTCGAGTTTTGAGGGAAAGCTCACCACAGAGACACAGAGGGCACAGAGGAAGAGAGAAGATTCGCCACGAAGGCACCAAGCCCACAAAGCAAAACCTCTTTCTTTGTGTGTCTTCCTGGCCTTCGTGCCTTTGTGGTCACTCCAATGTTTTTCTGTGTCCTCTGCGTCTCTGTGGTGGATAACACCTTCACCGCCACCGCTGCACCGCCGTCCGCGCTGTGGCATTGGTAGGCCGGGCGATGAGGCCCGACTGGGTCAGGCTGACCCGATATTCGGCACCA
Source organism: Gammaproteobacteria bacterium (assembly GCA_036278215.1). Lineage (GTDB taxonomy): Bacteria > Pseudomonadota > Gammaproteobacteria > Nitrococcales > AK92 > JAAYIK01. Next base: position 11,160 of record DASULL010000495.1, read on the forward strand.
TCCGCCATCGGTAGGTAGGCGGCGCTGCCGAAATCGGTATCCAGCCACGGCGTCCAGCGAGGGTAATCGCGGACGAGGGCGAACAGATCGATGCCCTTGTTGTCTGCCAAGCCGTGCACGGTGCGTGCCGCCTGCCGTTCCTGGTCGATGTTCTGGTAGCGGCCGCTGAGGCGTTCCAGCCGGTAGCGGGCGTCCAGGCCCAGCAGGTTGGCGGTGCCGCGCCACTTCAACACCCGCGCATCCAGCTGCCAGGCATCGCCGCGCAGTTCATGGCGCTGAGTCGGACGGTCGGCAGTGGTGAGATCTACCAGATAGCGCTGCGGCGCGATCTGGCGGAAACGCAATGTTGCGACCTCCTGTTCGTAAGTGAGGCGCTGGTAGGTATAGAAGTTGAGGCCGATGCTGGCGGCGAGCGCCGCCAGTGCCAGCAGGCCGCCGCCACTGCAGACGCCGCCGAGGCTGCGCAGCCAGCGGCGATGCGAGAAGCCGCGCAGGTCGGAGAGCAGCAGCAGGCCGCCCAGCAGCGCCGGCAGGAGCAAGGCGAGCAGGAAAGGCTTGTCCAGTAGAGTGGTTGCGGTCATGGTCACTGACGACGCCGGTCGATTTCGTTATGGTTGTCGGAGCATCATGCACCAGCCGCGTACCGCGGCCAACGTCCGCTGGTAGATGCAGTACCATGGCGCCTTTGGTTCGATTCATGCGCTTCACCAGCGCGCAAATCCGTTTCACTAATGTCAACGACAACGATTCAAGCCAATCCCGTTCCGGATGCGCTGGCGCAACCTCGCGAGGTGCTGCGCCGAGTGTTCGGCTACGACGACTTCCGCGGCCAGCAGGCTGGCGTCATCCAGGAGGTCGTCAGTGGCGGCGATGCGCTGGTATTGATGCCGACCGGCGGCGGCAAATCGCTCTGCTATCAGATCCCGGCGCTGGTGCGCGAAGGGGTTGGCGTGGTGGTGTCGCCGCTGATCGCGTTGATGGAAGATCAAGTGAAGGCGTTGCTGCAACTCGGCGTGCGCGCGGCCTTCCTCAACTCGACCCTGGAACTGGACGAGGTGCGCACGATCGAGGCGCGCCTCCTGGCCGGCGAGCTCGATCTGCTTTACGTCGCGCCCGAGCGGCTGCTGCAGCCGCGCACTCTCGGCCTGCTGACGCGCACCCGGCTGGCGCTGTTCGCGATCGACGAGGCGCATTGCGTATCGCAGTGGGGGCATGACTTCCGGCCGGAATATCTGCAGCTGTCGGTGCTGCACGAGCAGTTTCCCAATGTGCCGCGGGTGGCGCTGACCGCTACCGCCGATGAGCGCACCCGCGAGGAAATCATCCAGCGGCTGGCGCTTGGCGCGGCGCGGGTGTTCAGCGACAGCTTCGACCGGCCCAATATCCGCTATCGCATCACCGCCAAGAACAGCGCGCGCGAACAGCTCATACGTTTTCTCGACGCCGAGCATCCGGATGATGCCGGCATCGTCTATTGCCTGTCGCGCAAGCGGGTGGAAGAGACGGCCGAGTGGCTGAGCAATCGCGGTCGCACGGCGCTGCCGTACCACGCCGGTTTGTCGCCGCAGACGCGGGCCGAGAATCAGCACCGCTTCCTCTATGAGGAAGGTCTGGTGATGGTGGCGACCATCGCTTTCGGCATGGGCATCGACAAGCCCAACGTGCGCTTTGTCGCGCACCTGGATCTGCCGCGCTCGATCGAAGCGTATTACCAGGAAACCGGCCGCGCCGGCCGCGACGGTCTGCCCGCCAACGCCTGGATGGCTTACGGTCTGCAGGATGTGATCACTCTGCGGCAGATGCTGGAGAGCTCGGAGGCACCGGAGCAGCGCAAGCGGCTGGAGCAGCACCGGCTGGATGCCATGCTCGGCTTCTGCGAGCTGACCACCTGTCGGCGGCAGGCGTTGCTGTCGTATTTCGGCGAGACGCTGGAGCAGCCTTGCGGCAACTGCGATAACTGCCTGGAACCGGTGCCGACCTGGGATGCCACCGAGGCGGCGCGCAAGGCGCTGTCATGCGTGTTTCGCACCGGCCAGCGCTTCGGCGTGAACTACCTGATCGAAGTCCTGCACGGCGTGAAAAGCGAGCGTGTGCTATCTCTCGGCCATGACAAGCTATCCACCTTCGGCATCGGCTTGGAGCTGGAAGTGGCACAGTGGCGGGGGGTGTTTCGCCAGCTGGTGGCGCACGGCCTGCTCGACGTGGACATCGAAGGCTACGGCGGCTTGCGGCTCAACGACAGCTGTCGCGCCATTCTG